>NZ_JBEOMB010000009.1:0-107401 GCF_046000175.1 Rhodoplanes sp. SY1 | reverse complement strand
TGTCAGGCGACACGACAAACTGACCCCCTGACGACACGAGGAACTGCCCCCCTCTCGTGATCGCAGAGGAGGTCGGCATGAGGCCGAACGAGGTGCAGGAGTTCCCGCGGGGTGACGTTCCGCGGGGGGAAGCGATGAGGACGCCGGACGACGTCGCGGCGATGGTGCGACTGAAGGGCCTTGGGTGGGGCGCGAAGCGGATCGCGGCGGAGCTCGGGTGCTCGAAGGCGACGGTGCGGCGGTGGCTCGGGCTTGGCGGCTGGCAGGCGTGCCGGACGGTGTCGCGGGCGAAGGCGCTGGACGGGCTCGACGAGTGGCTTGCCGAACGGTTCCGTCGGCACGGCGGGAACGCCGACGTGGTGCGTCAGGAGCTGCTCGCCGAGAAGGGCGTGGCGGTGAGCCTGCGGACGATGGAGCGGGCGGTGGCGCCGCTGCGGCGCGAGCTTCTGGCGGCGGCGCGGGCGACGGTCCGGTTCGAGACGCGGCCGGGCGAGCAGCTGCAGATCGACTTCGGCGAGCGGCAGGTCGCGATCGGCGGGGAGACCGTGAAGGTCTTTCTGTTCGTGGCGACGCTCGGCTTTTCGCGACGGCTGCACGTTCGGGCCTACCGGAACGAGCGCCAGGAGAGCTGGTTCGACGGGCTGGAGAGCGCGTTTTCGGCGTTCGGCGGGCGACCCGAGGAGGTGCTGCTCGACAACGCGCGGGCGCTGGTGGTGCATCACGATGCGGCGAGCCGGGAGGTGGTGCTGCATCCGCGGCTGCACGCCTTCGCGCGGCACTGGGGCTTTCGGGTGCGAGCGTGTGCGCCATACCGGGCACGCACCAAGGGCAAGGACGAGCGCGGGGTCGGCTACGTGAAGCGCAACGCGGTGGCGGGGCGCACGTTCGCGACCTGGTCGGCGCTGGAGGCGCATCTCGCCGCCTGGACCCGGGAGGTGGCGGATGTTCGCGCGCACGGCACCACTGGCGAGGCGCCGATGGTGCGGTTCCTGCGGGCGGAGGCGGCGGCGCTGCGGCCGCTCGACGGCATCCCGCCGTTCACGACGGCGCGCGAGCTGGTGCGGCGGGTGGGGAGCGACTGCGCCGTGGAGGTCGACGGCAACGCCTATTCGGTGCCGTGGCGGCTGATCGGCGAGCGGGTGCGGGTGGTGGTTTCGTCCGGCGCGGTGCGGGTCCGGCATGCCGGGCACGAGGTGGCGGTGCATGCCGAGCTCACCGGCCGCCACGGGCGGCGGGTCGATCCGGCCCATCTCGCCGGCGTGGTGGGGAGCCGGGAGCGCCCGCGCGCGGGCGGCCTCGTGGCGCCGCCCGGCGTGGCGATGGTCGCGCCCGCGCCGTGTCCGGAGCCGCCGGTGTCGTCGCTGCAGCGGCCGCTCGCCGACTACGCGGCGCTGATCGGGGGAGACTTCTGATGACCACGCACGACCACCTGATCGGCATGCTGACGCGGCTGAAGCTGACCGCGGTGCGCGACCAGCTCGACACGCTCATCGACGAGGCGGGCCGGCGCGAGCTGACCATCCGCGAGGCGCTGGCGCTGTTCTGCGAGCGCGAGATCGCCCGCAAGGACCAGCGCCGGATCGACATGAGCCTGGGGCTCGCCCGCTTCCCGTTCGTGCGCGACCTCGCCGGCTTCGACTTCGCGGCGCAGCCCTCGCTCGACAAGGCGCAGATGCGCGAGCTTGCGACCGGGCGCTTCATCGCCAACGGCGAGGCGGTGCTGCTGCTGGGGCCGCCCGGGGTGGGCAAGACGCATCTCGCGGTGGCGCTCGGCCGCGAGGCGATCGTGGCCGGCTACACGGTGCTGTTCGTGCCGGCGACCACGCTGGTGGCGCAGCTCGCCAAGGCCCACCAGGACGGCCGGCTGGAGGAGCGGCTGACCCACTACGGCAAGCCCAAGCTGCTGATCGTCGACGAGCTCGGCTACCTGCCGTTCGAGCCCGATGCGGCGCACCTGTTCTTCCAGCTGGTCAGCCGCCGCTACGAGCGGGGCGCCATGCTGGTGACGTCGAACCGGCCGGTGGGCGAATGGGGCACCGTGTTCGGCGACCCCGTGGTGGCGACCGCCATCCTCGACCGCCTGCTCCACCACAGCCACGTCGTCACCATCCGGGGCGACAGCTGGCGGCTGCGCGAAAAGCGCCGGAGCGGGCTTCTGCAGAAGCCCGCTCCGGCCCCCCAGCCGGCGACCGCTTGAACCAACCAACCACCGAGGGGGTCAGTTCTTCATGTCGCAAAGGGGTCAGTTCCGGATGTCGCTTGACACTGCTTGACCGCAGATAGTTGGGGCGGGCCGAATATCTGGGCTTCGAAGGAAGAGGCGGCGTTGTCGGCCCGGCCGATCATGCGACTGATGTCGAGATGTACCAGAACCACCGAGACACTCTGCTGTGCCACGGCAAAGCCCAGCCTCGCGAACCAACGCTCATTCTCATCAGAGTGGCAGGGATAAAAATAGGAGACACAGTCCGTCGTGCCCTCCAGGAGGCCCACTATGCCCGCCACGATCTGGGCGGATTCTTTGTCAGCGTATCCCACGCAACCGCTCCGACCGGGCTTACTTCACAAAGCCGGGCGGCGTGCTCGTCGCGACCTGGTCCCTTGGCGGAAGGGACCGAATGGTGATCACAGAAGGGCTCGCGATGATCTCGGAGCGTTCTTTCGCGCAGGGCTCGATAACAACCGCTGTCGTCAGCTCGATCGCGTCTTCCCGCCGAACTGCTGGTGCTGAGAACCGAGACGTGATGCTGGGACGCGTCAGAAGCCGACAGAGCAAGATCGCCTTCGGTTTCATCAGTCGACTGCGTGGACGAGTACGCCAGACGCGCAACGACAGCGCCGGTCGGCTCTCCATGAAAGACCGATCTCGACTTTTCCGAAGACGTTGCTCCACGGCACTGCACGCGATGCCGATCGGCACCGACCGCAAATCCGAACAAGTACCAGCATTGCCGCGATGGCGATCCCGCACCGACCGCAATGCCGTGGAGCGTACGTCGACGAACCGACACTACCTTCTCACTGGAGGACGTCAATCCGCCATTTCTCTTAGTCGGAACGTCATAAGACGCCGCATCTATCTGGACCGGCACAGCTGCTTTGAAAGGCCGAACATCGAAGCGCCACCATTGAAATGTTGGAAGCGCGAGCGCGGTGCACCGGCGCTGAGGTCGTTCGCTCAAATGCGCCTGTGACGCCGACGTGTCGATCCGGCTGATCGACCCGGCTCGGTTCGGCTGAACGGTGCAGCATCACTTGCCGTGCGCTAATTCTCGGGCCTGCTCTGCCACGACAGCGGAGCGTCCATCACGACCGAGTAGAACTTCGCTTCCTAGGCGGCAGGCCAATCGTAGCCCTTTTCCACGAACTCGCCGGCGTAATCGATGAGAGCCAACAAGCCACCCGGCGACGCCGGGGGTGTCGCGAGCAAGTCCCATGCCGCTGCGGTGAGCGCTGATTCCAGGTCCAGGACATGGGCGCTCGGATCCGGAGCGGTCATATCGGCCTGCGCAACCTCGTCCGAGGCATGGCGCGCGGCGAGGAAGGCATGGTGCGCCAGTCGATGACGCCGGATCGCCTCGAAAACAGGATCGGGACGCATATGACCCGTCGATAAAATACCTCGCCGATTGAATGATAGCACCGCTCCGTACGCGATCCTGCGGTGTCGCCCCGCTTTGGTGGGCGACCAGCACTGCAGGTTTTGCATGCTCGGGTTTGCATGCTCGGGTTTGCATGCTCCGGTTTCGATGCTCCGGTTTGCATGCGTCACTGGCTTGTTCGAGACGGCACGGCGGCGAGCCGCCGAATGGGGGAGGGAATCAAACACCGATACCGCGCTCGATCTCCGCGGCAACGCCACGGTCGCGACGCGCGCGTGCGCGACCGTGGATCCTGAGCCGACAGCCGCCCGTGTTGCGAGCGAGCGACACTGTCATGATCAGGCGGCGCCTCTCATGTCCGCGCGCGCAGCGCGATGGCGATCACCGATTCCGATTGATCGCGATCAGGCGTACCGATCGATCGCGACCACCTGATCTGGGGGATCGCGACCACCCCGTTCGGGGTCGCAGCCCTACGCCGAGATGGCGGCGCACCGCGACATGGCGATCGTTCCGCGGCCGCCGCTTGGACGAGAACCGGTGTCTTTCGCCGCAGCTTTCCGAGGCGCTGGCACGCGCCGGCATCGGCACGTTCAGCCTCGCAGCGGCGACGGTGGATCGCGTGGCGGTGATGGCGCGGGAGTAGGGCGTGTCACAAGTCGGCCTCTCGAGCCGCGAGCGTCGTCGTGACGTCCAAGCTCGACATGCGTCCCGACGCTGCGTTCGCCTTCGGTAAGAGCGTCGATCGCGAATGCCTCGTCGACACTGTGGTGCTCAAAGGTGGCCCGTCCGTCTTGACGCAGCGGTCGTCCGTCAAGACGGGACGATTGTCTTGAAATTGCAAAATATCCTGATTTGCCAGGAGTATACCAAGAGGTATTGAAGTTCGAGGCAGCCATTGCATGGGGTCGTTTGTCGCCAGCAGCTCGTCCCCCCCCGGCCGGGGCGGTGGGGATCACGTGGTGGGCCGTGCCGGCGCGGTGCTCGGCTTCGGGGGAACAGGGGCGCCGACCAGGCAGTTTCGCCCGTTGGCCTTCGCTTGGTAGAGATGCCGGTCGGCCCGTTCGAGCAAGGCTTCGGCGGTTTCACCCGGCGTCCATGCGGCGACCCCGATCGACAAGGTGACGTAGCCGAGCGTCTCCTTGGTGGCGCGGCGCAGGAGCGGCCGCTCGGCGACCGCCTTGCGAATCTGGTCGCCGATCGCCATGGCGTCTTCGAGCGAGGCATTCGGCAGCAGCACCACGAACTCGTCGCCACCGTAGCGGGCGACGAGGTCGTTCGCGCGCACATTGTGCTTCAGCGCGAAGGCGACGAGGCGCAGCACGTCGTCGCCGGTCACGTGTCCGAACTGGTCGTTGAATTGCTTGAACCGGTCGACGTCGACCATGGCGAGCGAGAACGAGTCGGGCGCCTCCTCGTCGGCCGCCTTGGCCGTCGCCTGACTCAAGAAGAAGTCGAAATACTTGCGGTTCGCCAGCCGGGTGAGGGGATCCGTCATGCTCTCCAGGCGGAGCGTCTCCATGTTCTCCTGGAGGAGCCGGAACTGGTGCTCGGACTGCTGGAGCTGCGCCTGGAGGAGCGCGTTGGTTTGCTGGATCGCGTCGGTGGAGCGGACCAGCGACTTGATCAGCTCCGACGCCGACGAGTTGGTGCCACCGATGTCGAGGGTCTCGGCTGCGTTCTGGAGGTCGAGGCCGTAGTCGGCGGCCGAGCCCGAAGCGACCTTGATCACGTTCTCGACCTTGCGGGTCTCGGCGCCGAGCGCCTCGCCGACGGACAGCAGCTGGCCGAAATGCCGCTCGGTCGCGAAATGCCGGTCGTGGATGGCGTTCAGCCGCGTGCGCGACAGGGCACCCGGTTCGAGTTCCTCGATCTCGCGGTTGAGGGTTTGGTTGTGGCCCTGGAAATATGTGAACCAAACCGCGTAGGTCGCCGGGTCCGGCACCTGGCCGAGGTCGCGGATCCGCTCCAAGGCTTTTCGGGCGATGGCGAATGCCGCCGCTTCGGACGTGGTGGTGGATTGCGACATGCGCGGTCTCTAGCGGGCGAACACCACGTTATCGTCCGACGATGACGGGCGATGGCCTGCCGCCGATCGTCGATCGGCATTTCCCATACACTATCGTCGCGACATAATAAGAAAATGAATTGTTACTGCAACGTGTGAATTTTGTCGCGCCGGTGTGTCCTGGGCGCACGCCTCCGGACGTCCCGCGTCATCCCTGCTTCAGGCTGGCCCGCACCTCGGCCTCGATCGACGTCCAGATGTGGTCGACGAGCGCCGTGAACTCGGGACTGCGCTTGAGATGCAGGTCGCGGGGCCGCGGCAACCGCACCGGGATCTCCTCCCGGATGGTGCCGGGACGGGCGCTGAACACGATCACCCGGTCCGACAGGAACACCGCCTCGTCGATCTGGTGGGTGATCAGCAGCACGGTCTTGCGGGTCTCCTGCCAGATCGACAGAAGCTCGGTCTGCATGATCTCGCGGGTCTGCGCATCGAGCGCCGCGAACGGCTCGTCGAGCAGCAGGATCTTCGGATCCACGGCGAGCGCCCGGGCGACGTTGACGCGCTGGCGCATGCCGCCCGAGAGCTGGTGCGGATAATGATGCTCGAAGCCGCCGAGGCCGGCGATGTCGATGAAGTGCTGGGCGGTCCGGTGGGCCTCGGCTCTGGGCGTTCGGGCGAGCGTCAGGCCGTAGGCGACGTTCTCGATCACGGTCTTCCACGGCAGCAGCGAATCCTGCTGGAACACCATCGCGCGGTCGCGACCGGGGCGATCGACGGCGCGGCCGTCCACCAGGACGCGGCCGCTGCTCGGCGCGAGCAGGCCGTCGATGATCCGCAGCAATGTCGACTTGCCGCTGCCGCTCGCCCCGACGATCGAGACGAACTCGCCCTCCGCGACGGTCATGTCGATGTCGCGAAGCGCCTCGACGACCGGCTTGTCGCGCCGGCCGAAGACCTTGCCGATCTTCTCGACCCGCAGCCGCACCGCTTCGCTCAGTGCCTCGCTCATTTCGACTCGCTCATTCCTGCCTCCACGGCGCCAGCCGCCGCTCGAGCGTCGCGAACAGAACGCTGCCGAGCAGCCCCATGGCGCCCAGCATGATGACGTAGCCGAGCACCCGGGCAGTGTCGAAGGTCTGGCTCGCCGACAAGATGGCGAAGCCGAACCCGGCGAACGATCCGAAGAACTCGGCCACCACGATGCCGACCAGGGCGCGGGCCCAGGCGACCCGGACACCGCTGACGATGAAGGGCAGCGCATAGGGGAACGTGACGGTCGAGAAGATCTGTAAAGGCGTCGCGTTGAACGAGCGCGCCGCCTCGACGAGCTGGCGGTCGGTCGCCCGCAGCCCCGCCTCGGTGGTCACCACGACGGGAAAGACCGCGACCATGATGACCAGCACGAACTTGGACGCGAAGCCGAGGCCGAGCCAGGCCACGAAGAGGGGCGCGAGAGCGATGATCGGCACCGAGTTCAAGGCGCTGAGGACCGGCCCGGCGGTGAGCGACAGCGCCCGGCTCGACGCCAGCGCGAGCCCCGTCGCCACGCCGATCAGCACCGAGACGACGAACGAGGTGACCACCGCCGACACGGTCGCGACGGCATTGGTCCACATCGTGCCCTGCTCGACCTCCTTGGCGAGCGCGATCGCCACCTCGGCGGGAGGGACCAGCAGCAGGCGGTTGGTCACCAGCATCGAGACCACCTGCCAGACGACCAGGACGGCGGTCGTCGACAGGGCGATCCGGGCGAGGCCGGCCGCCCGGGTGTCCTGCTCGAGGAAGTCATACAGGCGTCGCACGGTCCGCTCTCGCCTAGAGGATCATGGTCATGAGCGGACCGCAGCCCGTGTCGGCGTGAGCGGGCCCGGTCTCGCGCGCCCTCCAGGCGAACGGGTCGCCCGGGGTTTCGTCGTCGACTCTGCGTCGAGTGGGGCGGTCACGCATAGACGGCGCGCGCCTGCTTGCCCCAGCCCTTCTCGCCGACCACCTTGCCGTCGACATAGACGGTGCGGCCGCGCACCAGGGTGCGCACCGGCTTGGCCTTGAAGCGGCGGCCCGCGTAAGGCGACCACCCGGTCAGGCTCAGCACGTCGGCGTCCTTGATCTCGTACTCGCGATCGAGATCGATCAGGACGAGATCGGCATCGTAGCCCGGCATCACGTCGCCCTTTCGCGCCAGGCCGAAGAGCCGCGCCGGTCGGGTCGACATCGCCTCGACGGCGCGCTCGATCGGGAACTTGCCTTCGAGCGCGGCGGTCAGGAACATGCTGACGTAAAACTGCGTCGAGGGCGTACCGGTGTGGGCCTTCCAGCCGTCGGTCCAGCCGATCTCCTTTTCCTCGCGCGTGTGCGGGGCATGGTCGGTGGCGACGATGTCGATGGTCCCGTCGGTGAGGCCTTCCCAGAGGCTCGGGACGTTCTTCTCCGGCACCCAGTAGGACAGGGCGTAGGAGCCGAGGCGCTGGATCGCGCCCCAGTCGCAGCCGAGGAACAAGGCCCACGGATTGATCTCGCAGGTCACCCGCTGGCCCGCCGCCTTGGCGCGGCGGATCAGGTCGACGCTGCCCGACGTCTGGGTGTGGAGGATGTGCAGGTGACAGCCGGCCGCCTTCTGAAGGCGCAGGAGCGTCGCGATCGCCGTCTCCCAGATCACGCCGTCATGCGCCGCGTAAGCCTTGGCGTAAGCGAGCGCGTCCCGCTGCTGGCGCTCCCAGAAGTCCTTCTCGATGACGTCCATCAGGGCCTGATCGTGCGGATGGACCATCAGCGGAATGTCGACCTCGGCGCAATGCGTCATGATCTCGAGGATCTTGCCGTGATCGTGGACGCCGATGCCGGGCATGTGCGGATAGGAGCGTCCAGTGTCGACCACCATGAAGATCTTGAAGGCGGCGATGCCCTGCTCGGCCATGCGCGGAATCTCCTCCGCGATGGTGGGAGCCGGGTTGAAGTTCCAGTCGACGATCGCGTCGCGCTCGTAGATGGCGAATTGCTTCCTCAAGAGGTCGAGGCTGTTGGGCGGCGGATTGACGTTCGGCATCGCGACCGAGGTGGTGACGCCGCCGGCCGCGCATTGCAGGGTCGAGCTGTAGATCGTGTCCTTGTACTCGAAGCCCGGCGCGCTGCCCTCGCGGTGGTGCGAGTGCATGTCGATGACGCCCGGGATGACGGCGAGCCCCGAGGCGTCGATCGTCTCGGCGGCAGACGGCTCCTGGCCGGGCTCGTAGAGGCCGGCGATCTTGCCGTCCTTGATGCCGATGGAGGTGCGGCCCTGGCCCTTGGCGGTGATGAGCAGGCCGTTCTTGACGATGCAGTCCATGGATGGCTCCCGGTCCGGGTCAGTTCGCTGGCGGGGGGGCAGAGGCCGGCCGGCGCTGCCGCACCGTATCGAGAACCTCGGCCACGTAGTCGCGCTTCAGCGCGCGAGCGATGAAGACGATCTGCGAGCGGCGCTCGGGCGTCGGCCACGCGGGCAGCACGGCGGGCGGGTGGAACAGGTGCTGCACGGCCTGCAGCACCACGGGGCGCGGTTCGCCGGCGATGTTCATGATCCCCTTGACGCGCAGCAGGTCGTCCCCGTGCGCCATCACCAGGGCATCGAGCCACGCGGCGACGTGCTCCCATTCCAGCGGCTCGTCATAGACGAGGCAGAACGATCCGATCGCATCGTCGTGGCGGTTCACGTCGTGCCGGTGCTGGGCCCGGGCGCCGTCGTCCCGATCGTGGTCGCCGTGATCGTGTTCGTGTTCGTGTTCGTGACCGTGATGGTGACCGTGACGGTGACCGTGACGGTGATCGTGCCCGGTCGGGCCGGACCCGTCGAGCGGGCCGTCGTGACCGCCCGCATAGGCTTCCGCGTTGAGCCAGGCGAGCACGTCGGCGCTCTTGGTCGCGGGGTCGTAGATGTCGGCGGACGCGAGCTCGGAGGGCATCGGCATGCGGTCCGGCCGCGACACGTGGAGCCGCGCACCCGGATTGAGGCCGCGGATGCGCGCCGAGAGCGTGTCTCCGGCCGCCGACGCTGCCGCGATGTCGGTCTTGGTCAAGATCACCTCGTCGGCGACCGCCGCCTGCTTCACGGCCTCCGGGTGGCGGTCGAGGGTCGTCCCGCCGTTGACGGCATCGACGGTCGTGATCACGCGCGTGAGCCGGTAGCGCCGCGCCACCGGCATGGTCATCAAGGCCTGGATCACGGGCGCCGGGTCGGCGAGCCCGGTGGTCTCGATGACGACCCGGTCGAACGCCTTGACCTCGCCGGACGCGCGCTTTTCGGTCAGCTCACGCAGCGTGTCGACGAGGTCGCCGCGCACCGTGCAGCACAGGCACCCTGTGGAGAGCTCGATCGTGTTGTCGCTGCTCGCCGCGATCAGGGCGTGGTCGATGCCGATCTCGCCGAACTCGTTGACGATCACGGCGGCGTCGGCGAGGTCGCTGGTGCGCAGCCAGGCGTTCAGCAGCGTCGTCTTGCCGCTGCCGAGGAAGCCGGTGAGCAGCGTCACCGGCAGGCGCTCGTCGGTCCTCTCGGGCATCGCTCACTTCGCCGCGAGATAGGCGGGGTCGAAGTAGCGCGACAGGTCGAACGGCTTGGAGGACGCCGGGTTTGCGCCGATCGCCTGGTCGATCTTGATGATGTTCTCGAGCCCGGCGGCCGTCACCTCGAGATTGCGGGCGATCGCTTGCTGCTCCTCCACGATGAATTTGTAGGAGTCCGCGCAGATGTCACGGTCGGTCTTGGTGAAGGCGGCGAGAATGTCGATCGCCTTGTCGCGATTGGCCGGGTCGTAGATCCAGACGGCCGCCTTCTGCATCGCCTTGGTGAGACCGATCGCCGCCTCGCGGTTCTTCTCGGCCCACGGCTTGTTGAGCACCAGCGGCGTCTGCACGTACGGATCCGTGTAGACGTCGAGCACCTTCATGCCCTGACGGACCGCCAGAGTGTCGAACGGCGCGATCAGAAGGGCACCCTGCACCTGTCCGTTACCGAGCGCGACGACGCGGTCGCGCGAATTGGTCAGCGCCACCATCTTGAGGCTGCGCGGGTCGACGCCGAGCCGCTGCAGCTGGAAGCGCAACAGGTTGGCGGTGCCGCCCTCGACGGCACCCGCCGTCACGGTCGCGCCTTCCAGCTGCTTCGCCGCCGTGACCCCGGTGCCGCCGACCAGCCGCAGGATCGTCTTGCCGAGAACGGCGCCGCTCATCACCACCGGAGCACCCTGATCGATCGCCCGGATCACGACGTCGCCCAGCGAGATGCCGGCCTCGACGCTGCCCGACGAAACGGCCTGCAGCAGGGTCGGACTCGAGCTCGCCACCAGATCCTTCACGACGATGTTGCGCTCCGCATAGAACCCCTGGTCGCGGGCGATCGCGTGCAGCCACAGCAGGGCGCTGGGGGCCAGCATGGCGACCCGGACCTCGGTCGGCTGCTGGGCCCGTACCGGAGCGGGTGCGATGGCGATCGCCAGGACGAGGCCGAGAATCAGGGGGCGGAGGACGGATCGCATGACGGTATCTCCTCGGGGGCAGGGATGGTCGTCGTTGGCGCGTCTACATTGTCAGTATATGACAATGGCGCCTTTAGTCAAAAACTGCAAAATTGCGCAACAGGGTGGATCCTCGTCATGAATGGCCCAGCGCGCATTCTCGCCGTCCTGCAGCTTTACGAGACCGCTGGGCCGGTCCTCACCGTCGACGACATCGCGCGGTCGCTGAACCTGTCCGCCAGCACGGCCTATCGCAGCGTCCGCTCGCTGGTGCAGGCGGGTTTTCTCGATCCGGTGGCGGGCGCCGGCTACGCGCTCGGACCCGCCTTCATCCGCTACGACCGGCTGCTGCGGCAGGGCGATCGGCTCAGCCGGATCGCGGAGCCGGTGATGCGCGACCTCGTCGTGGCGGCGGGAGGGCGGGGCACCGTGATCCTGTGCCGTCGCTTCCGCGACTGCGTCATGTGCGTGCACGAGGTGCGCGGAGACGCGCCCTACGCCGAGACGACCTACGAGCGCGGCGTCGCCATGCCGATGTTCGTCGGCGCGAGCTCCAAGGCGATCATGGCGTTCCTGCCGGACCGCCAGCTCAAGGCTGTCTACCTCGCCAACGAGGCGGTGATCCGCGCCTCGGGCCCCGCGACCTGGCCCGAGTTCAAGGCGCAGCTGCGGGAGATCCGCCGCCGCGGCTACGCGCTGACCGATTCCGAGGTCGCCAGAGGCCGAATCGGCCTCGCTGCGCCGGTCTTCCTGGACGATCAGGTGATCGCCGGCCTCAGTCTCGTGGTCACGACCTCGGTGATGACCCGCCCGGCCGTGGAGGCATTGGTGCCGACGCTCGTGGACGCGGCGAGGGCCGTCACTGAAGGGATATCGCGCGACGCCGATGCTGTTCCCCGCTGATACGGCCGACGCCGCTGGTGACGACCTTCAACGATATGGACGCGAGCAGGCGACCCGCTATCTCGACGGCCTGTCACGTGCTTCGCCGATCCGTTCGCCAGTCCGGTCGAGCGTGCGTCGTGCGCCGACGCGGTTGTCATCGGCACCGAACGGGAGCGGTCGAGCGCCCCCGACTGTGCCGACTGAATAGCGCGATCCAACGCCCCGTGACGCTTGACCTGCGCAACGTCCAAGGCTCCCCGACGTCACAGGTGTGGACGAGAACGACCATTCGGGTTGAACAGCTCGAGCAGCCCGCCTATGTCCCGCGCTCTCGCCGATCCGGAGCGCCGTGGTGAACCCTCTGATCATACCAATGTTTGAAGAATGCCGTTCGGCGTCGCCGGCCGACGCCGGCTCCCGGTCGCGCACTCGAAGCGCGTCTCGACCAGTTGCTCGCCCTCGGAGGCACGTCGCTAACAAAGATGCACGGAGAGGCGGACGATCACTTGGTCCGCAAGCGGATCCACGAAGAGTTACAGGCCCGCAATCACGCGCGGCGGGACGTCGCCGTCCAAGACCTGGGGCATCGTCGCGGTGGGTCCGCGAAAGACCTCGCGATGCAGCTCAACCTGATTGTCGACGCCGCGGTCGAGGAGCAAGTCGCCATGTTCCCGCCTGACGACATCGACGACGAGGTCAATCATGTCACGGAATTGGACGCATCTCGGTGGGACGCTCAAGCGGATGTGGGCACGCCCGCGGCGACACCAGCCTTCGATAGACGGGGTCGAAGCGGATGCAGGCGGAACCGAGCCGCGACGATCACTCTGATCCTGACGTGCTGAAAGCTGCGTTGCGACCCGCGTCGAATAATCAGAAGCCGATGTGGACTATCATGAAGGTGTTCAAGAAGGCCGAACGTCACGAGGACTATCGCGCACGCTTGACCGACGGCGCAAGCGCTTACCGACCGACGACGTCCTTCATCCGAGCGAACGTGACGCCATGAATCGACGGAGCGAAGCCATTCGAACGTACGATGCGCTTCAGGCGCGATTGAACTGGCTCTTCGGCGAGAGGGAGGCGGCCCGTGAAAGTGGTGATGTCTTCCCGGAAAGCCGACATCGAGATTGAGCGCGGCCTATCGCGCCGCGTTCATGTCAGAATCCACAACCAACAAACCAGGAGACGTCATGGGACGCAAGGCACGCGAGGAGCTCGTCGCCGGAGGGTACCTCGAAGGGATACCTGAAAACCTCCATCCATTCTTCAGCGTCGTTCCAGTCCTGGAGACCGAGAATCTGGACGATTATGCGATCCTGCTGCATCAGGCCATCGCCAGCTTGCAGCCGTCCCGCTTGGAGGAGTGGGTGTTCCTGAAGGAGCACGCCGATCTGACCTGGGAGATCGTACGGCTTCAAAACATCAAGACCAGCATGCTGAACGTGGCGCTCTACGAGGTCGCCTCTGACGTCTCGCACTCCCTTGATGGAAGAATCAGTCGTCATTGCAATACCGTAAATATATCAGCCGATGTATTGAAGGAGCGGCCGGGCTGGTTCCGCGAGACGATGGCCGAACACGGGCTTTCGCCCCACCATGTGCTCTCCCAGGCCCACATTCGGCTTGCACCCGAACTCGAACGGCTCGAGCGCCTGATCGCGATCAAGGAGCGTACCCGGCAAGCCGGCTTGGAGACGTTCTATCAGGTGCGCGAGCACTACGCGTCGATACAGCGGCAGCGCGAAAGCTCCGCTGCGGAACAACACCGCCTGCCGCCGCCTGCCCGTGAGGCGGAGGGCGGCGCCGAGGCAGGAGAAGCCGCGTGATCGGCTCCGACAAGCGGACCGCAGCGAACCGTGGGAACGCAAGGTCGAGTACGGGACCACGGACCTCCGGCGGAAAGGCGCAGTCCCGCCGAAATGCTCTCCGGCACGGGATATTCGCGAGATTGCGCCCGCCGCGTTATCAGGAACTGGACGAACATTACTTCTATAGCTTGTTTTTCGGGGGTGCTCCCGAGGGTGCGTCGATCGGCCTTGCCGAGGATCTCGCCCGTTCTGTCCTCTACGTCCAGCGGGCGCGCGACGCGCAGCTCCTTCTCGCGGAGAAGCTCGCCGTCTTTGCGGCCGATCCCGACCGCGCGAGTTCGGTGTCGGGTCCTGAGCGCAATCCCATCTCCAAAGGCCAGCTCGACGACGTGCTGACCGGCCTCGAACAGTTGGCCGGGTACGAAGTCAAGGGCATCGGGCGGCGCAACCGACTGATCCGCCAGTGGTGCGTCATGGTCGAGCTGTGCAGCCGGAGGCCCTGACCGCGGCAGGGTTTCCAGCTGAGGGCCGTCGCCTGCTTTCCACGCAGCTCGGCGCGAGACGGGACAGGTCGGATCTGAACAGCAGCCGGCGCCGAATCCCGTTTGCGACATCGGCATAGGTCCCGGGAAGCCGCAGGCCAGACATTCAGGCGTTATGGCTCGTTGGATGGACCTGCGGTGGGTGTGCGAGGCGGCGGCGAATCGGTCGCCTCGATCCATACTCGACCTTCGGCATTCTCGGCTGCGCCCGATGGTTCGGGCGCCGGTCGAAGACTCCACTCCTCGCCTCAGAGGACGTCACGCCGCTTTACGGCGGCCGTTCTTCTTGGCTGGGCCGCGCTTCGTGCGGGCGGGCTTCACCTCTTCTTCGCTCTCGTCGGCGCGGCCCTCTTCGGCACCGGCGATCGCGAACTCGTCGAGGGAATGCCCCTCTTCGAGGAGCGCCTGCAGCCACTTCGGCCGGGCGCCGCGACCCGCCCAGGTCTCCCCGTTCGGTCCGCGGAATCTCGGTTCGACCTTGATGCCCTTGAGCGTGCTCGGACCCTTGCCGGCGGGCCGCCCCGGACCACGGCGCGTGCCTTCGAGGCGTGCAAGCTGCTGGCGCAGGTCGCGGCTGCGCTCCTCGAGCTCGCCGTCGATCTCGCCGCGCAATGCCAGAAGCGAATCCACGTCCATGGTCGTCAAGTTCACCGAAGCCATAGCGTACTCCCGTTCCCGATCGAATCGCTTTCTCGATAATGACGACACTATCTTACGCCGGTCGAGCAGAATCAAATGAAGTCGTAATCGGACGTTGTGGATGCGTCCGGGATGGAAGGTATGGCGCGGCGCGGAACTCGGTGTTCTTTCACCGGCTGTTCACGTGGTGCACCGGCCTCACGCCCGCGGACTATCGGAGAATGTTCCGTCCAATCGCAGGCGCAGATGCTCGTCCCATTGGCATGAAATATATGACGAAGGCTCGATAAACCGATGCATCATGAGCTCCTCCTCGTCGTTTCCGGCGGCCGGAACACGTGCCGGAGCCACGCGCGCCACCAACCGGTCATCGCCTGTTCGACGGACCCTGCCGGCTTCGTGGTCGCTTTGGACGAACCCGCATTCGGGGAACGTAATGCGCGGTGGTGCCGCCGGTCCCTCGCCCGCACCGAGCAGACGGATGTCGCCACTCGATAATCCAGAGCCGACAAAGATGTTTGTGAGCGTGACGAGTGGAGAACGGAAAGGACGATTCAGGCCGCATCAGGGACAAGCGAACCATTGCCGGTTTTGCGGCGTCCGCATTTCGCCACGGCCAGAAACGCATGCTCGAACTCCGGCACCGAAAGGGGGCGGCCATAGAGATAGCCCTGGCCGTTCTCGCAACCCATCGCGTGGAGCAGGTCCGCCGTCGCTTGCGTCTCGATGCCTTCCGCGATGACGTCGAGTTGCATCAGTCGGCTGAGCCGAATCGTATACTCGACGATGCCTGCGTCCACGGTGCCGGGCGCCAGCGCGCGCACGAAGGACTGATCGATCTTCAGCCGGGTCAGAGGGAACTTTTTCAGGTAGCTGAGGCTGGCGTAGCCGGTGCCGAAATCGTCGAACGCGATACCGACGCCGAGATTGCGAAGGCGCTGGAAGGTTTCGATGGTGCGAACGTCGTCGTCGAGCAGGATGTTCTCGGTGACTTCGAGCTCGAGGTGTTCCGGCGACAGGCCCGATTCGGCGAGGGCGACCATCACCGTCGCTGCGAGGTCGCCGGTCTTGAACTGCGACGGCGAAAGGTTGACGCCGATCTTGAGCTTCTGTCCCCGCTCTTCCCAGATCCGGCCTTGCCGGCAGGCGGTCGTCAGAACCCAGGCTGCGACCTTTTCGCCGATCACGTTGGTGTTGACGGTCGGCATGAAGACGCCCGGCGAAATGATACCGCGAACCGGATGCCGCCAACGGATGAGCGCCTCGGCGCCGATCAGCAAGCCGTCGGCGAGGCGAACCTGCGGCTGATAGAACAGCTCGAACTCGCCTTGGACCAGTGCGCGGTCGAGCTCCGCAAGAAGCAGGCGGCGGCTTTCGAGGTCCATTTTCAGGCTCGGATCGAAGACGGCGTGCTTGTTGTGGCCGGAGGATTTCGCCTTGTACATGGCGAGGTCGGCGTTCGCCAAGAGTTCGTCCTGATCGTCGCAGTCGCGCGGATAGATCGACATGCCGATGCTGGTTTCGATCCGAATGCTCTCCCCGGCGAGCAAAAACGGCCACGTTTTGAAACTCGTGAGAATTCGTTTGGAGAGCTGCTCGGCGTCTTCGGCAAGGTCTGCGCCGATCAACACGATGGTGAACTCGTCGCCGCTCATGCGTGCCACGAAGCCGTCGGGTTCGACGATCTCCCTGAGCCGAGCTGCGACCTGGACGAGGAGTTCGTCACCGTACCGGTGACCCAGCGTGTCGTTGACGTCCTTGAAGCGGTCGAGGTCCAGCATCAGGAGCGCGATCTCGCGCTTGTGCGACGGCGCCCCTCGGATCGCCTGCTTCAGCTCTTCGTACAAGGCGTTACGGTTGGGTAGACCGGTGAGCGTGTCGTGTCTTGCGAGATAGAGGATGCGCTCCGTCCGGCGCTTCCGCTCGGACACGTCGCGTAGAATGGCGGCGAACTGCGGACCGTCGGCGTCGGTCCAAGTGGAGATGCAGGCATCGAGCGGGAACACCGTGCCGTCGCTGCGGCGCCCTTCCAGCTCGAGGGTTTTGCTTCCCGACCGTTCAAGCAACTCTGACAGCGCCGGCCGCATGGCCTGACGCGGCGCCTGACGACTCGGGTCATCCACCAGGATCGTGGCGAACGGCCTCCCCACCATGTCGGTTGCGCGGTACGCGAAGATCGCTTCGGCTCCCGGATTCCAGAACGTGATCATGCCGCGCCTGTCGTAGAAGACGAGACCGTCCCCGAGTGCCATCGCCACCTGCTGAAAACGGCGGTCGGCTGCAGCCTGCAACCGCCGTCTCAGATCGAGCTCGTCGAGCGCCGCGACGACGATGTAGGCGAGCACGGTGAAGTGCAGGAGCGAGGTGTCCGCGACCACCGGTGTTTTCGCCTGCAGCAGAACGGCTCCGATTTCCGCCAGGAAGGAGATCGCGACCAGCAGGGCGACGCGCCACGCGCCCGAACGTTTGCGCCATAGCGCGGCCATGAGAATGGCGATCGCGACCGCCCCGGCGATCCCGATCGCCGGCGCGGTCGCCTGAAGTGTCCGCCCCTGGAGAACCGACTCGGTCGCGAGCGCCTGCAGAAGCGCACCGGGAATGATTTGCCCGTTGGGAACCTGGATGCGGTCGCCCAGCTCGACCGCCGTCGCCCCGACGATGACTTTCTTGTCCTTGAGGGACGCCAATAGCGTATCGCCGCCGTCGAGCACGTCGTGATAAGAGAGTGTCGGCACCGAACCGCGGGAGATGCCAAAGTCGATCAGGAAAGAGCCTCGCGTCATCTGCCCGCCGCCGAGCAGCGTCGCCAGGGACGGCATGAAGGCGCCGTCGATCACATCGCCCCGACGGTAGCGGCGCAATACCCCATCGACATCGGCTTCGATGTTGACGCTCGCCGCCCACGACCATTGACCGAACTGCGCGAGTGGACGATCCACGTAGAGCTTGTTGCCGTCGGTCCTCACCATCTGCTTGAAGCTCGGCAGGATCGTCGAGCCGCCGACGGCGCGCAAGGCCTTCTCGAAGGCGTGGTCGTCGGTGGGCTTCGAGAGCGAGCTGAAATCGACATCGAAGGCGACCCCGGCAGCGCCCGCCCGGTCGAGCTTTTCCAACAGGTCCGCGTGCACGGTTCGAGGCCACGGCCAGACACCAAGCCGGTTGATCGATGGCGAGTCGATCGCCACCACGACCACGTCGCCGCTCGCCGGTCGCGACAGCAGCTCGAACCGAGTGTCCACGATCGCGTCCCGGACCACGCGATCGCCGCCGACGGCCACCAGAAAGACCACTGTGGCGAGCGCGAGCAGGTGAGTTCCAATGGGTCGCAGGTCGGGACGACGCACGTCAGAGCTCGTTCATGATTTGGGATCAGTTCCGGCCGCGGCCGTTGCCGGTGTTCCCGTTGTGACCGTAGGCGAATGCGTTGCCATTGCCGCCATTTCCGTTACCGGCGACGTTGTTCCTGTTGCCCGCGCCGTTGTTTCCGCTGTAACGACCATAAGCGTAGGCGTTGCCGTTACCTCCGCCGTTTCCGTTACCGGCGCCGTTGTTCCCGCTACCGGAGCCGTTTCCGTTGTAACGACCGTAGGCGTATGCGTTGCCATTCCCGCCGCCGAGGCCCGGACCACCGGCGGCGACGCTTCGGACCGTGCCGGCGTTCGTGCTCCCGATGACCGCGACGGCGGCGTTTCCACTGCCGGTGTTGCCGGTGTCATAGGTCTTGCCGATGCCGTTCCCGGGCACGACCTGTCCCGAGGTCCAGTAGGTCTTTGCTCCGGCAGTGCGGGCCTGACCAGGACCGCCGCTCGAACGTGCCAGACCGCCCGTGGCGCGTTGGACATTGAGCCTGACCTCGCCGAGCGGCGCCCGGATACGCAGCACGCCCTGGGCCCGTTGCGCATGCTGCGGGCCCGTCTTGGCACCGTCGGTCCTCAGTGCCGCGCTGCGGAGCACGTGCACGTGCTGTCCGGCCGGAGCGGCGCGTGGGGCGGTCAGACCGCGACGTGGCACCGAGATGCTGTCGATGGACGGCATCCGCCCGGGGCCGTTCAGTACCGGGCCGAGCACGCCGCCTCCCGTCAACGACAGGCCGGCGGGTCCGCGGGTCGGCACGCTCGCGCTCTGACCCGGCAGCACGGAGGCATGCTGGCCCGACCGCAAGTCCGCGACCGCGACCTCACCCTTCAGGACGTCGACCTTCGCCGTCGCGTCGTTCAGGCTCACCCGGAACTGGGTGCCCTTGACGACTGCGGTGAGATACGGCGTCTCGACCTCGAAATGGGGAACGGCCTTGCGGTCGACCTCGAGCAGGATCGAGCCTGCCTGCTGGAGGATGGTGGTGGTGGTCTCGTCCTTCTGCTGGCCCGGAATGATCACCGACGAGTTCGGCGCGATCAGGATCGTGTCGCCGCCCCGCACGAGCAGCACGCGACCGTTCCGGCCGGTGCGGATGGTCTCGCCCGGCTTCAGGACCGAGGTGTCGCCGAGCGACGCCGGTTGCGCCGCCGTGCTCGTCACCCACACCTCTCCGGACGCCTTGCCGATCATCCAGTTCGCGGTCGGCGGTTCGGCTCGGGCGCCGGACAGGGAAAGCAGCGTGACGATCGAGGCGAAGACAATGCTTTTAACGCGCAACTGACCCGGACCGCGCATTATGCCTACTCCACCCATATCGCCGAACCGGGCTAGCTCCGGCTGGAGTCGGTATATATACCTGATAGAATTTAACATTTCGCGATCGATCAAGGCGTCTAGACCGCCTTTGTTTAGGTGAACATTAACCATAGTAAGTTTATGCTCTCGGGTATGTGCCACTATGTACGCAAGCAGACATTCGGCACGTCCCGCGAGCGCCGACGTCGCGTTTCGGGCGCGGCTGCCGTGTTGGGGGGTGCGCTCGTTTGCGCGATCATCAGCCCGGTTGCGGCCCAGCAGTCGGATCTCGCCCGGACGCACCGCTGGTTCGAGACGTTCCAGACGGATCAACGCCGCGCCGCACGTGCGCCGGCCGTGCCCGGGCAGACCATGGGCCCGGCAAAAGCCGATACGCGACCCTTTACGACCCTGTCCGGGATCGTCATCGAGGGGGCCAAACATGTCCCGGCCGATCTGATCGCCGCGACTTACCAGCCGTTTATCGGCCGGCGGGTCTCGCAGGCCGATCTTGTCCAGATCACCGAACGCATCACGGCGCTCTATCGCGACCGTGGTTACCATCTCAGTCGCGCCATCGTGCCGCCGCAGGACGTGGTCGGCAATCGCATCCTGATCAAGGTGATCGAAGGCTGTATCACCGAGGTGGTGCTGAAAGGCCCACGGGCCGAGCAGTTCGGCATCAGGCCGCTGCTCGCCGTCGTCACCAGCGAGGATCCGTCGCGCCGCGATACGCTGGAACGCCAGCTTCTTCTCGCCAATGACATTCCGGGCGTGCGCATCGCCGACACGGCGATCGACGAGATCGGGGCCGGCACGGGGCGGTTCCGCTTGACCGTCTGGGCGGAGACCTGGCGGATCTTCACCGCACTCGACATGGACAACCGGGGGACCCCGGCCGTCGGCCCGCTGCAATCCTATCTCAATGCGAACCTGAACTCCGCCATGATCGGCGGCGACACGCTGGGCGTGAACGTGTCCAGCACGCCGGACGATATCCGCGAGCTCGCCTTCGGCCGCCTCTACTACACGGCACCGGTCGGCGACGCCGGCGCTCGCATCACGGCGAGCGGATCCTACGGCGCGATCCGGCCCGGCGACGAACGCAGTGTCCTGGATACGCGGTCCTGGGCCGAGACCTTCGAGCTGAGAGGCAGTGTGGTTCCCCTGCGGACCCGAGAGGCGTCCTTGTGGCTCACCGGAATCGGTACCATCCAGGAGGCATTCGAGGGTACGGCCTACGACATCAGTTACCGTGACCATCTCCGCACCGTCGGGCTCACCGTGGACTATCAGCAGCACGATGCGCTGAACGGCTGGAACTACCTGACCTTCACGGTCCGGCAAGGTATCGATCTGTGGGGTGCCTCGCGTCGGGGCGACACCCTGTTGTCGCGCGATGACGGCGCGGGCGAGTTCACCAAGCTCGAGCTCGCCTACACACGATACCAGCCGTTGTCGGACGTCTGGTCCGTGAAGCTCTCGGCGTTCGGCCAATGGGCCTCGACGGGGCTGCTCGCCGTCCAGGAACTCTATCTCGGCAGCATGTTCGGACGCGGCTATTTCGGCGTCGAGCTGTCGGGCGACAACGGCTTCGAGGCCGCGGCGGAACTCCGGTTCGACCAGACGCTGTCGAGCGAGATCCTCAAGGGCTATCAGCTCTACGGGTTTCTGGATGGCTCGATGGTGTGGAATTTCCACAGCATCGACGGGGCGCCGCTGTCGCTGACGCTCGCCGGCGCCGGTGCGCGACTCTACTTGCCGCAAGACCTTCAGGTCGGTGTCGAGGCTGCCGTGCCGATCGAATATCGCGTCACCGTCGAGCCGCGGCCCGATCCCCGCCTGTTCTTCTATGTGGCGAAGACATTCAAGCTGTGTCCCGGGAGCGCCCAGCTGCGCTGCTCGTGAGTTGTCGCTCACTCCTGAGGGCAATCGCCGCCGGTTCGCACAGGCCTCGGTGAAGCGGGTCGTTCGTCCTGCGGGGCGGCCTTTGTCCCGGCCGAGCGTGCCGATTTGGTATAGCTGATCGTCTGGGACGGCGGCATTGCTGACCGAACAGCTCCAGCCTCTGCAGGACGGGCCATGGCGTGCTCGAACCCGGGATAGCGAGCGGGAGTGATGGGGCCGTCGAGCGCGACGGCAGGAACAGCAAGGCGATGTTCTCCGGCACCTTCAGCGCGGGCGTGGTGTGCCAGCCGGCGCGGTCGAGCAACAGGACGGCGTGGGCTCCTTTGACGACGGTGCGGGCGATCTCGTCGAGGTGGACCTGCATGGCCTCGGTATCGGCGACCGGCATGGCGACGGCGGCGCCGGTGCCGCGAGCCGGTGGATGCGTCTGATTTTCCCGTGATCGATCGCGAAAACTGCTGGATCACCACGTCGAACTTGGCGGCCTTGAACATCGCCGCCATTGCGGTGGCGTCACGCTGCGGATTGTCGAGAGCGCTGGCATGCTGGTAGCGGGAATTGCCGATCACCAAGGCAACGCGTCGTTCAGCCCAGGCCGGCGAGCCGGCGAGGAGGAGCAGACATAATCCGACGATCGGAATCAGTTTGCTCATCGTGAAACCAACCGTCGCCGCACCGCACCGTAAACTCCGGCGAGGGACGCGACGAAGCGGAATGTACGCGTGGTTAACAAAATTCTACCAGCCGTTTCATACCACCATTTGCGTGTCGTGGCAAAACACGATCATAACTTCGTGTTGTGTCACAAAGGGCCGCGGACGTTCGATGTGATACAGCCTTACGAGCGCAGATCTCACCCTCGATGCGACGCAGAACGTGCCAATCGGGCGATACCAGCAAGGCCGTGCCGCGCGGTCGCACATAAGAGCACGACCGCCGAAGGCGAGCCAGCCGGTTGCGAAACGAAGGTTAGCGCGGCGTGGCGGGCGCCACATATGTAACCGATTCTGAAATACGTAACCGTTTTTGAACCGGTGTCGTGGCACATCTTCGCGAACGTTACGCGGAGGTGCCCGTGCCCCAGATCTGGTTGACCTACGAGGAGCTCGGCGCGCTCCTCGACTGCGGCGCCTCCGCGGCGCGGGAGTTCGCGGCGGAGCGGCCCCTCGATCGGCGGCGCTGCCATGACGGTCGGACGCGCGCCAAGCTCGATCTCCTGCTGACCGAGCGCTGGCTCGACGAGGCGGTCAGGCACTGGGCCGGGCGCCAGATCGCGGCCTGCGTCGACGACCTCCAGGCCGTGCGTCGTCTGATGGTGGCGCCCACCGCGGCCACGGGCGTTCCCGACCGTGGGGGAACCGGAGACACGGGGGCACCGGCAGGCGCGGTCGTCGCGACCGACGTCGCTGCAGCGGATGTCGCACCCGTCACGGCGGAGAGGCGAAGCGCCTGAGTCTGTGGTCGCGTGTGCCGGTCGGCGCGTGCGCCCGGCGGCCACCGCTTCGCGGCAGACGCTCCGATCGGCCTCACGCTGGCGGTTCCTTCGGCCGAGGCGGGGCTACAGGGTTGCGAGGGAAGTCGTTCCGCCTTCACCGTCGCCGGTCGATGATCTTCGGACGTGCTCGTCGTTGCCCATAGTCGTAGGGCGGGGGCGGGTAGGTCCCGAGCGGCGCGTAGACTTGAGGCGGCGGGCCGGTCGGCACGGCGGTCGGCCGGCGCGGTTCCGGGCCGGGCACGATGATGGTCGTCGAACCGGGCGGCGGGGCGCCGGTGATCATCCGCTCGTTCACGCCTTGGGCGCGAGCGCTCCCATCCGCGAACGTCATGACAAATGCGACCACGCTCGACAGACCGACGGTGAGAAATCGCATGGGGAAATCCTCTCCGTGATCCAGGCCCAGGGGTGGGCGCTGTTCGGCCAGAACTGCGCTCAGGACTCGACGCGGCGCCGGTCCGATGGTTCCCGGCCCACCGCGATATGGCGCGTCAAAATTCGTCGCGGTTCGGTCGGGCCACCCCGACGCGTCGGGGTTCGCGAGACGGCTTTCCCGACGCGCATCGATCGGTCGGCCTCGCTTTACACGCCAAATGTGACTTGATTGAATATAACATTATCAATATGTGAGAGACTCATGCCGAGCGACGCCGAGATCGAGTCCGCCGTGAAGGCCTATGCGGCCTATATCGACGACGCGCTGAAGGGGGGCGCGAAACGCTGGCATGTTCGCGACGCCGTCGTCGCGGCCCTCGAAGCGGCCGAACGCACGCGCCGGATCGACGAGGTGGTACGGACCATCGCGGTGGACGGGGACGACTCTGCAGCGGCCGGTCTTAGCGGCACGTCCGCGGCCGAGTGACCGGCCGCGCGCCTCTCCGCTCCGTGCCTCCGCCTGATTCGTGCCTCTCCCGGATCGGGCCTCTGTCCGATTTCGTCTCACCACGTTCGTCGCACGGCATCGTTCCGCAAGAGCGCCGGGGCATATCCGCCATCAGGATCGGGTCAGCGGCAGACGACCACCCGCTTCCAGCGCACCTCGCAGGCCGGAACGGCGACGACCGCCTCGGTGCAACTCGGAACGGTGCGAACGCAGGGCGTCTTCCGCCACCGATAGCCGTAAGGGTAGGGCTTGGCCCAGAACGACGCCGGCGCGACGAGCGTCTGTTCCGGGACCGGGGAGGGGGCGAGCGGCATCGCCTGCGCCACTCCACCGCTGATCGCGATGGACAGGACAAGGGACCCGAACAGGGATCGTGCGATCATCGTGACGTCTCCGCGTGTCGATCCGCGTGAACAGCGGACATAACATTGGTACCATAGAATGAATTCGGTCAATGGAATGCTACCCGCACGTCCTTTCCATGAACACCCTTGGGAATTCGCGGCCGCTGTTCGGGCATCCGCTCAGCGATTGCGATCAGCTCGAATGGGACGCGGCGGCTGCCGAATTCGCCGGTTCGAGCGAGACGAATTCGCGGGACCCACATAAATCACGTTAAGATAGCGTTGGCGTTTTATATTATATAGAAGTTGCATCTCGGCAAAACGAACCCATTGCTCTGCGGGCTGACGTGGGTGTCCCGCGGGAGAGGTGCCGCCTGCGCTCCTGGGCGGCCGCCGCCTTGACCCGGCATGCCCCGCCCGGTACTGCACGATCGACTTCACGGCTTCGGGGTATAGCGCAGCCTGGTAGCGCGGGAGTTTTGGGTACTCCAGGTCGCAGGTTCGAATCCTGCTGCCCCGACCACTCTTTCGGCTGACACGGGAGCCGACGCCGGAGGGGCCGGTGCCGCGTCGCCCGACCGGCTTGCGTTTCTTCGCGGGTCGCGTAGGACTTTTGCGGTCCCTCCGTGCGCTGCGCCGGCGTTGCCGGCTGCCTCAGCGGGGGCGGACCGAACACGCGGGATCGTCGCCGAGGCCTTCATGATCGCACGCATCTACAAGCCCGCCCGGAACGCGATGCAGTCCGGCACCGCCAAGACCAAGCACTGGGTGCTCGACTACGAGCCCGACGAGCCGCGCCGGGTCGAGCCCCTGATGGGCTGGACCAGCTCGGGCGACACCCGCCAGCAGGTCCGCATGCAGTTCGAGACCAAGGAGGAGGCGATCGCCTTCTGCGAGCAGCACGGCGTCGCCTACCAGGTGCTCGAGCCGAAGTCGCCGAGCCGCCGCACCATCGCCTATTCGGACAATTTCGCCTATTCGCGCCGCGGCCTCTGGACTCACTGAGGCGACGCGCGGTCGAACAGCTTCGATCCGGCCGCACCCCGAGGAGGCCGCATGGCGGCCGGCTCGACGGGCGCGGGCGGCTCCCGACGTCGCGCCGGCTCGAGCCGGCTCCTGCGGACGGGCTCGATCTCGGCTGCGCCGAAGCACGACTGTCACGCAGGCGATCGCCGCCGCCGGAAGCTCCTCCGCGCCCCTCACCACGCCCGGCGGCCGATTGACAGCCGCCCGCTTCGGGCTCAGAACGTCTCCTGAGTGTTACGTTATTACATAGACATTACAGGAGACTTCGATGCCCCTCCGGCACCCGGTGACGATCTCGCGGCGGACCCTGCTCGGCACCCTGACGGCGGCGACCGCCGGGCTGGCCCTGACCGCCGTGCTCATGCCCCCGACCGTGGTGCTCGCCCAGGCGGCGAGCGAGGCCGAGAAGCCCGCCGGCGCGGCCCCGGGAGGCGCCGCCGCGCCCGTAAAAGTGGTGGCGAGCTTCTCGATCCTCGGCGACCTGGTGAAGCAGGTCGGCGGCCCGCTGGTCGCGGTCGATCTCCTGGTCGGACCGAACGCCGACATGCACGCCTTCCAGCCCTCGCCGGCCGATTCGAAGAAGCTCGCCGGCGCGAAGCTCGTGGTGATCAACGGGCTGGGGCTCGAGGGCTGGGTCGAGCGGATGACCAAGGCGTCCGGCTACACCGGGCCGGTCGTCGTCGCCGCCAAGGGCCTGAAGCCGATCGCCAAGCCGAAGGAGAAAGGGCACGACCACGACCATGGTCACGGCCACGACCACGGCAAGGACGATCCGCACGCCTGGCAGTCGGTCGGCAACGTGAAGCTCTACGTCGCCAACATCCGGGACGGCCTGGCGGCCGTCGACCCCGCCAACAAGGCGACCTATGCGGCGAACGCCGACGCCTACCTGAAGCAGCTCGACGCGCTCGACCGCGACATCAAGGCGGCGTTCGAGGGGGTGCCGAAGGACCGGCGCCAGGTCATCACGGCGCACCAGGCGTTCCGCTACTACGGCGCCGCCTATGGCATCGAGTTCCGGGGCGCCAAGGGCGTGACCGAGGAGTCCGAGCCGTCGGCGCGCGAGATCGCCGACCTGATCAAGCTGATCAAGAAGGAGAAGGTGCGGGCCCTGTTCGTCGAGAACACCTCCAACCGGCGCCTGCTCGACCGCATCGCCCAGGAGACCGATGCCAAGGTCGGCGGCACGCTGTTCTCCGACGCGCTGTCGGACGCCACCGGCCCGGCGCCGACCTATATCGACATGATGCGGGCCAACACCAAGGCGCTGGCCGACGCGCTGAAGGGCTGAGGCGGGACAATCGGCATCTGACGTCATTCCGGGGCGCACCGAAGGTGCGAACCCGGAATCCATCGGCGTACTCAGACGGTGTCGGCTGGATTCCGGGTCCGGCGCTTTGCGCCGGCCCGGAATGACGAACTAGCTTTGTTGCCCTCACCCCGCCAGCGCGGCGGAGAGCTTGGCGGCGTGGTCGGCGAGCGTCGCCGTCTCTTCCTTGAAGGTCGCGGCGGGCTTCAGCGGCACGCCGTCGTGGCGCGGCAGCACGTGGACGTGCAGGTGGAACACCACCTGGCCGCCGGCCGGCTCGTTGAACTGCTGGATGGTGACGCCGTCGGCCTTGAACACCGCGGTCGCCGCCTTGGCGATCCGCTGCGCCACCTGGTGGACGTGGCCGAGATCCTCCGGGGTGATGTCGTAGATGCCGCGCGCCGCCGCCTTCGGGATCACCAGCGTGTGGCCGGGGCAGCGCGGCATGATGTCGAGGAACGCGAGCGCGCGGTCGTCCTCGTAGACCTTGTGGCAGGGCAGATCCCCGCGGAGGATCTTCGCGAACACGTTCGAGGTGTCGTAGCTCGCCATGGGCTGCCTCATTCCCGCTGCCTCGTTCCCGTCGTCGGGGAGGGGGCCGCGCCGATCGCGGCCGTCCGCGACGATACCGATCGGTCCCCGCATGGATGGCAAACCGCGTGCCCGCCCGTCAAGCCGCGGCGAGGCGCAATCGGGCCACGCGCGACGCGCGATTGTTTAACGCGGCTTTAAGTGCGGCTGCCGAAGATCGTGGCATCTCTCAGGCACGCGGAGCGGCCATGAACGACAAGCGCAGGTTCGTGCGGGTGCGCCCGAGCGGTCTCGTGCCGCGCATCGGCAAGATTTTCGTCGATCCGAAGAGCCCGGCGATCGAGTGCCAGGTGATCGACGTGAGCGCCGGCGGCGCCTGCCTCTATGTCGGCGGCAACGGGGCGATCCCGAAGCGATTCACCTTCCTGCACGGCGCCGTGAAGAAGTCGAGCCGGGTCGTCTGGGAGAAGGGCCGCAAGATCGGCATCCAGTTCTGATGGCGCTTCGTCAGTCCGCCTCCATCTCGGCCTCCGCGGGCGGGCGGATGTCGAAGGCGTCGCGGCGGAACGGGCTCGCTGCGGCGAGTTCGCGGGCGGCGGCGTCGACATAGGCGCGCTCGCGTTTCAGATAGTCGGCGATCGCCCGGCGCAGCGCCGGATCGGCGATGTGGTGGGCCGACCAGGTGGTGTTGGGCAGATAGCCGCGGGCGAGCTTGTGCTCGCCTTGCGCGCCGGCCTCGACGCGGGGGATGCGGCGCTCGATGGCGAACTCGATCGCCTGGTAGTAGCACAGCTCGAAATGCAGGAACGGGTGGTGCTCGACGGCGCCCCAGTGGCGGCCGAACAGCGTGTCGCCGCCGATGAAGTTGAGCGCGCCGGCGATGTAGCGGCCCTCGCGTTTCGCCATCACCAGAAGAATCTGGTCGGCCATGCTGGCTCCGACGCGCGAGAAGAAGTCGCGGGTGAGATAGGAGCGGCCCCATTTGCGCGAGCCGGTGTCCATGTAGAAGGCGAAGAATGCGTCCCACGCCTCCTCGTCGATCGCGGCGCCGGTGAGCCTCGTGATCTCGATGCCGTTCTCCACCGCCTCGCGCCGCTCGCGCCGGATCGCCTTGCGTTTGCGGGCGGCCAGCGCGTCGAGAAAGTCCTCGAAGGTGGCGTAGCCCGGATTGTCCCAGTGGAACTGCTGGTCGGTGCGGGTGAGCCAGCCGTAGTCGGCGGCGAGGCTCGCCTCCGCCTCGGTCATGAAGGTGACGTGGACCGAGGAGTGGCCCTCGCGTCCGCACAGCGTCTTGAGCCCGTCGAGCAGCACCACCTCGGCCACCTCGGCCTGCGGGCCGGGGGCGACGAGGAGGCGCCGTCCGGTCGCCGGCGTGAACGGCACCGCAACCTGCAGCTTCGGATAATAGTGCCCGCCAGCCCGCTCGTAGGCGTCGGCCCAGCCGTGGTCGAACACGTACTCGCCGCGCGAATGGGACTTGAGATAGCAGGGGACGACGCCCAGCACGGTCTCGGTGCCGTCCTCCAGGATCAGGTGGCGGGGCTGCCAGCCGGTCCGCGCGACGGCCGAGCGCGACGCCTCGAGGGCGGACAGGAAGGCGTAAGAAACGAAGGGGTTGTAGGCGGTATCCGAAGTCGCGCCCGAAGTCGCGCCCGAAGCCGCGGCGAACGATGCGCCGGCGCTCGCCGACGGGCCGGTCGGGACCGGGTTGGCGCAGGCGTCCCACACCGCGGCGGGGATCTCGGTGATCGACGAGACGACGTTGATGCGCAGGCCGGCCGGGATGGCCGGGCGGTCCGGAGGGGCGGGGGTAGCCGGGGTGGAGGTCAGGGGGCGATCTCCCGATGGAGCGATCCTCTCAGTCTACGCCCGAAACCCCTCGAAGATCACCTGATCGGCACCGGCCCGCAGGGCCTCGTCGCGCTGGGCGGCGGAGCGGATCGTCCAGGAGAGCAGGGGACGGCCGAAGAGCCGGGCCAGCCGGGGCGGCCAGCCGTCGAGATCTTGCAAGCGCCACGCCAGGAACGCCGGATCGGCGCGCAGCGAATCGACGAGCATCCCGGCGCGGCGGTCGAGCGGGCCGGCCCCGGCGAAGCGGCGCTCGCCGACGAGGCCGCGCGTCAGCGTCGGCGCCCGGTCCTGCACGGCGGCCATCAGGGCCGGATCGAACGACATGACGGCGACCGGCGCGGTGGTACCGGCCAGCACGGCCGCGACCCGGCGCGCCAGCGTCCGGTCGCCGTCGAACCGGCTCTTCAGCTCGATCAGCAGGGGCACGCGGCCGCCGACGAGGTCCAAGAGCTCGCCGAGCGTCAGCATCCGGTCGGCGGTGGCTTTGTAGGGGCGGGCCTTCAGGGCGGCCGCGTCCAGATCGCGGACCCGCTCCTTGCCCTCGACCAGCCGGCCGAGGGCGTCGTCGTGGTGGACCATCGCCTCGCCGTCGCGGCTCGGCTGCAGGTCGGTCTCGATGCCGTAGCCGGCCGCGATGGCGGCCGTGAAGGCCGAGGCGGTGTTCTCCACGATGCCGGCTGCGGGATCGTGGAGGCCGCGATGGGCGATCGGGCGCGCCGTGAGCCAAGCGAGGGTTCCCATGGCGCGCCGCTCCTGCCGTCAGGCGTTCAGGGTCAGGCGACCTCGAAGGTGCCTTCGACCTCGACCGCCGCGTCGCCGGGCAGCACCGCGACGCCGATCGTGGTGCGGGCGTGCCGCCCCTTCTCGCCGAACACCTCGACCATCAGGTCGGAGGCGCCGTTGAGCACCTTGGGGCCGTCGAGGAAGCTCGGGGCCGAGGCGACGAAGCCGCCGAGCCGGACCACCCGGACCACCTTGTCGAGATCGCCGAGCGCCGCCTTCACCTGGGCGAGCAGGTTGATGGCGCAGATGCGCGCCGCGTCGCGGCCCTGCTCGATCGTCACGTCGGCGCCGAGCTTGCCGGTGGCGACGGCCTTGCCGTCGACCAGGCAGAGCTGGCCGGAGACGAACAGGAGCCGGCCCGAGCGGACGAAGCCGACATAGTTGGCGATCGGCGCCGCCGGCGTCGGCAGCACGATCCCGAGCTCCGCGAGTTTCTGTTCGGCACTGCTGGTCATTTGTCGAGCCTCCCCGGCCGTTTGTGGAACGCGACCTTGTCGTCGATCGCGGATCGCCGCGCAATGGGGCGTCGCCATGGCGCGGGCCCCGACATGGCAGCCCGGCATGGCAGCCCGGCACTACAGCCCGGCACGGCGGCCCGCGATGCCGGCCGCGCGATACCGCGGCGCGCATCGCGGGTGGGGCGCGGTCGGGCGAACGCCCGCGTGCACGCCGGACGCAGGGCGGCGCGCGGTTGCGGCGACTCCGGGCGCCGCCTATGTTCGCGTCACGGTGCGCGGGACGGCCCGGTGCCGCACAGGAGTTTCCGGACGCGATGGACCTCGGCCCTCTCGGACGTTCGTGCACGCGCCTCGTGCAAGCCCGCCTCCTACAGTTCCGCCTCACCGCCGCGGTCGTGATCGCCGCCGCCTGCATGGCGGCGACGCCGGCGCCCTCGGCGGGCGCCGCGCCGGGGCTCGCCTCGCACCGCGCCGTCTACGACCTCAAGCTCCTCCGCTCGCAGGGCAAGCGGACCCTGCAGTCGGTACGCGGCCGTATCCTGTACGACTTCTCCGGCAATGCGTGCGACGGCTGGGTGCTGCAGTTCCGCCAGGTCTCCGAGCTGGACAACGGCGAGGGCAAGGTGGCGGTGAGCGATCTGCGGGCCTCGACCTGGGAGGACGCCGCGGCCAAGAGCTTCCGCTTCAGCTCGCAGAACTACGTCAACGACCGGCCCGGCGACATGGTCGACGGCAAGGCCGAGCGGGGCGACGGCAAGGTCGCGGTGGCGCTCACCAAGCCGACCGGCACGACGTTCGATCTCGGCGTCGAAATGGTGTTTCCGACCGAGCACATGCGGCGCGTTCTCGAAGCGGCGCGCGAAGGCAAGACGCTGCTCGAGCTGCCCGTCTACGACGGCTCCGAGAACGGCCAGAAGTCGTTCAACACGCTCACCGTCATCGGCCCGGCGATCGGCCCGGAGAACCGCCCCGAAGGCGACGCGACGGCCGGCCAGGCGGCGCTCGACGGCCTCAAGCGGTGGCCCGTGACGATCAGCTATTTCGACCGCGCGGCCGGGCCGGGCGAGCAGACGCCGGTCTACGCGATCGGCTTCCAGCTCTACGAGAACGGCATCTCGCGGGCGCTGCGCCTCGACTACGGCGACTTCGTCGTCGCCGGCGACATGACCCAGCTCGACATCAAGCCCGACAAGGCGTGCCCGTAAGCAACTGAGCCGCCGTCATTCCGGGGCGTTGCCTCGTGTCCCGGGCGCGGCGCGATGCGCCGCGAACCGGGACCCAGGGGCGATCGGGCGAGGCGTATCCCGCGCGGCCCCTGGGCCCCGGCTCTGCGGCACAGCGGGCCTTGCGGCTCGCTGCGCCTTGTCCGGGGCACGCGGCCGAGTACCGGGAAAGTCGTTCAGTCGTGAGGGGTGTCCCTGTAGCACGGACGAGTCATCCCTTCCGCCGCGTCTCCTCCGCGTCGTCCAGCGACAGGCCGCGCACCACCGCGGCCTTGCCGAACTTTTCCCTGAGCTTGTCGACGGCGTGCTCGGCCGCGGCCGTGCGGGTGGCGCGGGTATCGATCAGGTCGGGCGGATCGGCCGTCTCGCCGGCGGCGAGGCTGCCGACCCCGATCCCGATCAGCCGAAACCGGGTGCCGTCGGTCTCGGGCACCAGCAGGTCGCGGCCGACCGAAAAGATCGTCGCGGCGAGCGCGGTCGGGGCCGGCAGGCTGTGCGAGCGGGTGCGCAGCCGGTGGTCGTGGCGCTTGAGCTTGAGCGTCACGGTGCTGCCGGCGAGGCCGGCCGCCTTCAGCCGCCCCGACACCTTCTCGGACAGCGCCCACAGGAGCTTCTCCAGCCGGCGGAGGTCGGCGACGTCGGTGTCGAGCGTCGTCTCGGCCGAGATGCTCTTGGTCGGCCGGTCGGGCGTCACGGTGCGGGCGTCGAGACCGCGGGCGAGACGGCCGAGCCGCAGGCCCTCGGCCCCGAAGGCGCGCATCAGCGCGGTCTCGTCGGCCCGCTGGAGGTCGGCGACGGTGCGGTAGCCCGCCTTGGCCAGCGTCGCCGCGGTCGCCTGGCCGACCCCGAAGATCGCGGTCACCGGCTTGGGCGCCAGCAGCCGCGCCGCCTCGGCCTGCGACAGGACCGAGAAGCCGCGCGGCTTCTCCAGGTCGGAGGCGAGCTTGGCGAGGAACTTGTTCTCCGACAGGCCGACCGAGACCGTGATGCCGACCGCCTGCTCGACCCGCTTGGCGAAGCGGGCGAGCGTCACGGCCGGGGCGGCGCCGTGCAGGCGCTCGGTGCCGCCGAGGTCGAGGAACGCCTCGTCGATCGACAGCGGCTCGACCAGCGGCGTGAGCTGCCGCATCATGGCGCGCACGGTGCGGCCCGCCTCGGCGTACTTGGCCATGTCGGGCTTGATCACCACGGCGTCGGGGCACAGCCGGCGCGCCTCGAACATCGGCATGGCCGAGCGCACCCCGAAGGTGCGGGCGATGTAGCAGGCCGTGGAGACGACGCCGCGCTTGCCGCCGCCGATGATCACCGGCAGGTCCCGCAAGTCCGGCCGGTCGCGCTTCTCGACCGCGGCATAGAAGGCATCGCAGTCGACATGGGCGATGTGGAAGCGGTCGAGATCGGGGTGGCGGACGAGCCGAGGCGACCCGCAGCGGGCGCAGCGACGGGCGGCGTCCGGCGCCTCGCTCAGGCAGTCGCGGCAGAAGGCCGCCATCGGCGCCTCTTGGTCTCGTTCGGTCCGACTGTCGGGCGGCGGGTCGAGTCGATCAAGCCTCCCATGCGGGACGCCATCGCGGGACTCGCCGCAGCGTTCGGATTCACTATACTTAACAAGTCCTTTCCCACGCGCGATTGTTTGCGATTGTGAAAGGAATAGCTTGTAGGATGAGCTAGTAAGGACCATATCGCGGACGGCGGTGAAACGCCGAATTCGCCGGAGCGGTCGCGAACCGCGGGGGGCTTCGATGCCGAAGACCGTCCTCATCGTGGAGGACAACGAGCTCAACATGAAGCTCTTCCACGATCTTCTGGAGGCGCACGGCTACAGCACGATCGGGACGCGCAACGGCATCGAGGCGCTCGACCTCGCCCGCCGTCATCGCCCCGACCTGATCCTGATGGACATTCAGCTCCCCGAGGTCTCCGGCCTCGAGGTGACGCGCTGGCTGAAGGACGATCCCGAGCTCAAGGCCATCCCGGTGGTCGCCGTGACGGCCTTCGCCATGAAGGGCGACGAGGAACGCATCCGCGAGGGCGGCTGCGAGGCGTATCTGTCGAAGCCGATCTCGGTCGGCAAGTTCATCGAGACCGTCCGCCATTTCCTCGGACAGCCGTGAGGTGACCCACCGATGACCGCCCGCATCCTCGTCGTCGACGACGTCCTGGCCAACGTGAAGCTGCTCGAGGCGCGGCTCTCGGCCGAGTATTTCGACGTCATCACGGCGCTCTCCGGCGCCGAGGCGCTGGCGGTCTGCGAGCGGGCGCAGTGCGACATCGTGCTGCTCGACGTGATGATGCCGGACATGGACGGCTTCGAGGTGTGCCGGCGCCTCAAGGCCAATCCCAAGACGCACCACATCCCGGTCGTCATGGTGACGGCGCTCGACCAGGCCGCCGACCGGGTGCGCGGCCTGGAGGCCGGCGCCGACGACTTCCTCACCAAGCCGGTCTCCGACATCGCGCTGGTCGCCCGGGTGCGCTCGCTCACCCGCCTCAAGCTGATGACCGACGAGCTGCGCATGCGAGCCCAGACCTCGCGCGAGATCGGCATCGAGAATCCGGTCATGGAGGCGATCGCCGACAAGGGCCGCAGCGGCCGTGTGCTGCTCATCGACGACCGCAAGTCGTCGTGGGACCGGATCGCCGGCATGCTGTCGGCCGAGCACACGGTCGACGTCGAGACCGACGCCGCCGAGGCGCTGTTCCGCGCCGCCGACGGCCCCTACGATCTCGTCGTCGTGTCGCTCGGCCTGGAGAGCTTCGACGCGCTGCGCCTGTGCAGCCAGCTCCGCTCGCTCGACCGCACCCGCAACGTCCCGATCCTGGCGATCGCCGATCCGGAGGAGGAGAGCTCGCGGCTCAATCGCGGCCTGGAGATCGGCGTCAACGACTACGTGTTCCGCCCGGTCGACCGCAACGAGCTGCTCGCGCGCGCCCGCACCCAGGTGCGCAAGCGGCGATTCACCGAGCGGCTGCGCGACAACGTCACGCTGTCGATCGAGATGGCGATCACCGACGCGCTCACCGGGCTGCACAATCGCCGCTACATGGAGACCCATGTGGCGACGCTGGTCGACCAGGCGATCGCCCGCGGCAAGCCGCTGACCGTGCTGGTGCTGGACATCGACTTCTTCAAGTCGATCAACGACACCCACGGCCACGACGGCGGCGACGACGTGCTGCGCGAGTTCGCCATGCGGCTGCGCAAGTCGATCCGTGGCATCGATCTCGCCTGCCGCTACGGCGGCGAGGAGTTCGTCGTCGTGATGCCGGACACCGACATCACGGTCGCCGCGAAGGTGGCGGAACGACTGCGGCGGCGCATCGCCTCCGAGCCGTTCCTGATCCATGCCTCGGGACGCAGCGTCGAGGTGACGATCTCGGTGGGTATCGCCGGTCTAGCCGGAACGGATGATAGCCCCGCAAAGGTGCTCAAGCGAGCCGACGAGGCGCTCTACAGGGCTAAGCGGGACGGACGCAACCGGGTGGTCGCCGCCGCGGCCTGAGGCGCATCCGTCCCGACGGATTTAAGCGCCTGATCCGTAAACCTTAAATGTTTAGGATGCCGCACGGCCGCCGAGGTCGGGTGGAGGACGAAGGTTGATTTCCCGGGAACTTGCGCTAGATTTTGATTGAAATTGCTCGAACGGGGGTGTGCAGGCACATCGAGTCGCCGCGATCCGAACGAGCTGGGCTAACCCTGCGGAGTGCTCAGGTCCGCCGCATCTCCTGGGTCCGTAGGGTTCGGCCGGCCGGTGAGCGGTGAGAGTGGCCTCCTCGAAACACCGCTCCCGGCCGGCCACTTTGTCTTCTCGGCCGGCAAACCGATGCCGTGCGCCGTCCCGCATGGCGCGTCTCGCGCGCGCCGGAGGCGGCCGACGAGCCGGCCGGCAGTCTCCCCACAGCAGCAGCCGTCTCCCGCGTCCGGTGTACACGCCACGGTCACGCGCCGCCGATCAGGCGGCGTCGATGAGGCGCGCCCACAAACGCCGAAGGCCGGGACGAGCCCGGCCAGCGTGTCGTCAGCGGATCGAAGAAGAACAACGGATCGAAGGAGAGGCGGACCGCGGCGTGCGCCGCGGCGGCCTCACTTGATCTTGGCTTCGCGGAACTCGACGTGCTTCTTCGCGACCGGATCGTACTTCTTCTTGACGAGCTTCTCGGTCTGCGTGCGCGAGTTCTTCTTGGCCACGTAGAAGTAGCCGGTGTCGGCGCTCGAGACGAGCTTGATCTTGATGGTGGTGGCCTTCGCCATGGGGCGCCCTCGAAATATCGTTCGAACGATGCGGTGAGTTGCGGGCAACCTAGTGACGGAGCCCGAAATGTCAAGGAAGCACCCCGCCCGGCCGCCATTCCGGGCCGGCGACGGGCATCGGCCGGCGCGGCGGGGGGCCGGGCGGGGGCGATCGACGCAAGGGGCGTCGATGACCCCTCTGTCGCAACGCGCTGCGGCAGGAGCGGGGCAGGGGTGTTGCGGCGTGTTTCGGGCCGGTGCCGAAATGTAATCGCCGCGCGCCCGCTCGCCGGCGGTGCCCGATCGGGCGCTCAGTCGACCGGCACCGACTCGCGCACGTGCTGCGCCGCGTCGCGCAGCATGGCGCGCAGCCGCTCGCGCGCCCGCTTGAGCAGCGATTCGATCGCGAACACCGTGGTCTGCATCACGGCGGCGATCTCCTCGTTGCCGAGGTTCTCGTGATAGGAGAGGAGAATCGCGAGGCGCTGCCGCTCCGGCAGCGCGTCGACGGCGCGCTCCAGCATCGCGTCGGCCTCGGCCCGCTCCATCATCGTGATCACGTCGGGGCGCGGATCGGCGGGCTCGGCGATCGCGTCGAGCGGCTCGCCGCGCTGGCGCCGGTGCAGGTCGATTGCGCGGTTGATCACCACCCGGCACAGGAACGTGGAGAACTTGGCGCGGCCCGGCTCGTAGCGGTGCCGGCCGGTCCAGATCTTCAGGAACGCGTCCTGGACGACGTCCTCGGCGTCGGCGACGTTGCGCAGGATGCGCAGCGCCAGCGCATAGGCTTGGTCGACGTGCCGGCCGACGAGAATGCGGAACGCGGCCTCGTCGTCCGCCGCGATCCGCCTGACGAGCTCGTCGTCCGGTATCTGCACCCGCTCCTCCGCGCCTGCCGGCCTCTCCTGCGCGCGTCGATCCGAGCGGCGCTATTCTGCTCGCCCCGCCGTCGGTGTCGTCGCCGGCGTTTGCGCAGGCCGGCGCACCAGCCGATCCGTCACCCGCCGCACCGTGACGAACAGCAGCGGGATCAGGAACACGCCGAGAGCCGTCACCGCGATCATGCCGCCCAGCACGCCGATCCCGATCGCGTTCTGGCTGCCCGAGCCGGCACCGCTCGCCGTCGCCAGCGGCACCACGCCGAGAATGAAGGCGAGCGACGTCATCAGGATGGGCCGAAGGCGCTGCCGTGCCGCATCGAGTGCCGCCGATGCAAGATCCTGGCCGGCCTTGAGACGCTCCAGTGCGAATTCCACGATCAGGATCGCGTTCTTCGCCGACAGGCCGATCGTGGTGAGCAGACCGACCTTGAAGTAGACGTCGTTCGCCTGACCCGTCAAGGTCGCGGCCACCACGGCGCCGAGGATGCCCACCGGGACCGTGAGCAGCACGGCGAGCGGCGTCGACCAGCTCTCGTAGAGCGCCGCGAGCGCCAGAAACACGACGAGCAGCGAGATCGCATAGAGCGCCGTCGCCTGGCTGCCGGCGAGGTGCTCCTGCTTGGAGAGGCCGGCCCAGGCGTAGCGAAAGCCGCCCGGCAGCGTCGCGATGATGCGGGCGATCTCGGCCATCGCGTCGCCCGAGCTGACGCCCGGCGCGCCCTGGCCGACGATCTCCACGGCGGACGATCCGTTGAACCGCTCGAGCTTCGGCGAGCCGTAGGTCCAGCGCGTCGAGGCGAAGGCCGAGAACGGCACCATCGATCCCGACGTGTTGCGCACGTACCAGGATTCGAGGTTCTCCGGCGTCATCCGGTGCGCCGCGTCGGATTGCACGTAGACGTATTTGACGCGGCCGCGGTGGATGAAGTCGTTGACGTAGGTGCCGCCCCAGGCGGTGGCCAGCGTGGTGTCGACATTGGCGAGCGACAGGCTGAAGGCGCTGGCCTTCTCCTGATCGACGTCGATGGCGAACTGCGGCGTGTCGTCCTGGCCGTTCGGGCGCACGGCGACGAGCTTGCCGCTCTGCGCCGCGGCGCCCAGCACCCGGTTGCGCATCTCCATCAGGCTCTCGTGGCCGGCGCCGCCGATGTCCTGGAGATAGACGTCGAAGCCGGTCGAGTTGCCGAGCCCCGGCACGGTGGGCGGCGCCAGGGCGAACACCTGCGCGTCGGAGATCGCCATGAACGCCCCCATGGCGCGGCCCGCCACGGCCTGCGCCTTGAGGGCGGGGGACGTGCGCTCGTCGAACGGCTTCAGCTTGACGAAGGCCATGCCGACGTTCTGGCCTTCGCCCGCGAACGAGAAGCCGCTGACCGTCATGACGCCGTCGACCGCGTCCTTCTCGTTGTCGAGATAGTGCCGCGCCACCTGCGCCAGCACGCGGTCGGTGCGGTCCATGGTGGCGCCGATGGGGAGCTGCGCCATCGTGAGGAGAATGCCCTGGTCCTCCTCGGGCAGGAACGAGCTCGGCAGCCGAACGAACATCACGCCGGCCGTCACGGCCAGCGCCGCGAACAGGGCGAGCACGCGCAGCGGCCGGCCGAGGATGCGGCCGTTCGCCCGACGATAGCTGTCGGTCGCGCGATCGAAAGTGCGGTTGAACCAGCCCGCGAGGCCGCGCGACTTGCCGTGCTCGGACGACGGACGCAGCAGCGTCGCGCACAGTGCCGGCGTCAGCACCATGGCGACGACGACCGAGAGCACCATGGCGGTGACGATGGTCACCGAGAACTGCCGGTAGATGACGCCCACCGAGCCGCCGAAGAAGGCCATCGGCACGAACACGGCGGACAGCACGGTGGCGATGCCGACCAGCGCTCCGGTGATCTCGCGCATCGACTTCTCGGTCGCCTGCTTGGGCGGCAGGCCGTCCTCCTGCATGACGCGCGCGACGTTCTCGACCACCACGATGGCGTCGTCGACCAGAAGGCCGATCGCCAGCACCATGGCGAACATGGTCAGCATGTTGATCGAGTAGCCCGCGATCGCCAGCACCCCGAAGGTGCCGAGCAGCACCACCGGCACGGCGAGTGTCGGGATCAGCGTGGCGCGAAGGTTCTGCAGGAACACCAGCATCACCACGAACACCAGCACGATCGCCTCGGCGAGCGTCTTCACCACCTCCTCGATGGAGAGGCGGACGAACGGCGTCGTCTCGTAGGGGTAGTGCACCTCGACGCCGGACGGGAAGGTCGGCGCCATGTCGGCGATCGCGGCCTTGACACGGTCGGCCGTGCCGATCGCGTTGGCGCCGTTCGCCAGCATGATGGCCAGACAAGCCGCCGGCATGCCGTTGTAGCGGCTCGACGAGCGATAGTTGTCGGCGCCGAGCTCGACCGTGGCGACGTCGCCGATGCGCACGATCGAGCCGTCGGCCGCGCTCTTGAGGATGATGTTGCGGAACTGCTCGGGCGTCTGCATGCGCGAGCGCGCCGTGACGGCGGCATTGATCTGCTGCCCCTTGGCGGCCGGCAGGCCGCCGAGCTGGCCGGCGGCGATCTGGACGTTCTGGGCCTGGATGGCGGCCGACACGTCGCCCGGCATCAGCGCGAACTGGGCGAGCTTGTCGGGATCGACCCAGATCCGCATCGCGTAGCCGGAGCCGAAGAGCTGGGTCGAGCCGACGCCCTCCAGGCGTTTGATGGTGTCGTTGAGCGTGCTGTTGACGTAGTCGGCGAGGTCGACGTCGCTCAGCGTGCCGTCGCGCGACACGAAGGCGATCACCATCATGAAGCTGTCGGACGACTTCGACACCGTCACGCCGGTGCTCTGCACGACCGACGGAAGCTGCGCGGTGACGAGCTGCAGCTTGTTCTGCACCTGCATCTGCGCGATGTCGGGATCGGCCGCGTTGGTGAAGGTGAGGCTGATCGAGACCGAGCCGGACGAGCTCGACGACGACGTGATGTAGTCGAGATGGTCGATGCCGGTCATGCCCTGCTCGATCACCTTGGTCACCGAGTTCTCGACCGTCTGGGCGTCGGCGCCCGCATAGGTCGCGGTGATGCGCACCGAGGTCGGGGCGATCTGCGGATATTGCGAGACGGGCAGAGTGCTCAGCGCCAGGAGGCCGCCCAGCATGATGGCGATGGCCACCACCCAGGCGAAGATCGGCCGGTCGATGAAGAACTGGGCCATCGTCTCACTCCGTCGCCGTCGCCGTCGCGGCCGCGCCGTGCGCCGTGGCCGTGCCGGCAGCGGCCGGCGTCGCGGCGAGCCGCGAGGGCGCGTCGGCGGCGGCGCGCTTCACCTCCCCGGTGGTCTCGTCGAGCCTCACGGCGACCGGCTTCACCGGCTGCCCGGCGCGGGCCTTCTGCGAGCCCTCGATCACCACCCGGTCGCCCTCGGCGACGCCCTTGTCGATCAGCCAGCTGGTGCCGATGCCGCGGCGCACCTGCAGGACGCGCTGCTCGAGCTTGTCGTCCTTGCCGACGAACAGCGCGACCGCCTCGCCCTTGGCGTTGCGGGTCACGGCGCGCTGCGGCACCAGGAAGCTGCCCGCCGCGATGCCTTCCTCCAGCACGGCCCGCACATACATGCCGGGCAGGAGCAGGCGATCGGGATTGGGGAACTCGGCGCGCAGCGTGAACGTGCCGGTGCTCTCGTCGACCTTCACCTCGGCGAAGCCGAGCTTGCCCGAATGGGCATAGGGGCGGCCGTCCTCCAGGATCAGTCGCACCGGCACCGAGTCGCCGCGGTTGGCGAGGCGTCCCTCCTCCAGTGCGCGGCGGAACTTCAGAAAGTTGAGGCTCGACTGGGTGAGGTCGACATAGATCGGGTCGATCTGGCGGATGGTGGCGAGCGCATCGGTCTGGTTGGCCGTCACCAGCGCCCCGACCGTGATCGACGATTTTCCGATACGGCCGCCGATCGGCGCCTTGATCTCCGTGTAGGCGAGGTTGATGCGGGCCGTGTCGAGATCGGCCTTGGCCGAGGCGACCGTCGCCTTGTTCTGCGCCAGCGTCGCCACGGCGTCGTCGACGTCCTGCTGGCTGACCGCCTTCTCCTTGCTCAGCCCCTTGTAGCGCTCCGCCTTGGCCTGGGCGCTCGGCACCGCGGCCTCGGCCTTCTGCAGCGCCGCCACCGCGCTGTCGTAGGAGGCCTGATAGGTCGCCGGATCGATCTGATAGAGCACCGTGCCGGCGGCGATCTCGGCCCCTTCGGTGAACAGCCGCTGCTTGACGATGCCGTTGACCTGCGGCCGCACCTCGGCGGTGAGGAACGCCGTGGTGCGCCCCGGTAGCTCGGTCGTCACCGCGACCGACTGCGGATGCAGCACCACGACCCCGACCTCCGGGGTCGGCATCGCGCCGCCCGGTCCCGGCGCGCCCATCGCGGCGCCGGCCTTGCCGCTGTCCTGGCCGCAAGCGGCGAGCAACGCCGCCGCGAGGAGGGCGGCCGCGGTCGCGGCGCGTCGGGAAAGTCCGTCGGGGGTGGAGAGCATGACGTGCATCCGTCCGATGTTTCGTGCCGTCGGTGGTGGATTTCCGATCCGGCTTGAATTAGGAAACTGTTGAGTTTATATATTCGCGCATCCGGACCCGTCAACCAGCGGCCGGTTGCGGCGTTCTCCAGGAGCCTCTTGGTCGCGATGACGGTCGACAAATCCTTGACCAAACCGAAGACACCGCCGCCGGCGGCCGCTCCGGCGCGGGGGCGGGGACGCCCCAAGGTCGACGACGCGACCCAGCGGGCCCGCATCGTCGCCGCGGCGCGCGACGTCTTCCTGGCCGGCGGCTACGACGCCACCACGATGGATGCGGTGGCGCAGCGCGCCGGCGTGTCGAAGAAGACCGTCTATCAGCTCTTCGACGGCAAGGACGCGCTGTTCGCCGCCATCGTCGCGGAGCATCGCGATCTCATGCTGAACGTGCCGGAGGGTGACGACGACCGTCCGCTCGACGAGGCGCTTGCGTCGATCTTCCGGCTCGATCTCGACGCCGACTCGGAGCGCGACCGCAATGCGCTGCTGCGGCTGATGATGCTGGAGGCGCCGCAGCGGCCCGAGCTGGCCCGCGTGGTGTTCCGTCACGGCCCGGAGGAGTCGAAGACCATCCTGGCGCGCTGGCTCGCCCGCCAGGCCGAACGCGACCGCATCGCCATCGCCGATCCCGAGCGGACGGCCTCGCTTCTGCTGCACATGGTGTTCGCGCCGCTCGGCTTCGACGAGGACGGCCCGCGCCTGCCGGGGCCGGACGAGCGCCGCGCCCATGCGACGGCCGCCTTCTCCATCTTCCTGAACGGCGTCGTGCCGAAGCGTAGACGAGACTGATCAGCTCATGACCCCCGATGTTTCGCGACCGCGGCTGCGCCGCGCCGCTCTCGCTCTGCCTTGTCTCCTCGCTGCGACCATGCTGGCCGGCTGCGCGGTCGGGCCGGACTATCGCGCCCCGGAGATCGTCCTGCCGCTGCACTGGGCGAACGCGCCGAAGCAGAAACCGGCGGCGCCGCGCGACCTGGCGCGCTGGTGGCGCGGCCTGAACGACCGCACCCTCGATGCGCTGATGGACGAGGCGGTCGCCGGCAACCTGGACGTCGCCGCCGCCAAGGCACGGGTGCGCGAGGCGCGCGCCAGCCGCAAGCAGTCGATCGCCGCGCTGTTCCCGTCTCTCGACGGCTCGGGCTCGCTGACCCGCAACCGCACCGGCAACGCGGCGCCCTCGGACACGGCGCCGATCTCCGGCTCGCCCTACACGCTCTATCAGGCGGGCTTCGACGCGAGTTTCGAGCTCGACATCTTCGGCGCCAACAAGCGCAGCCTGGAGGCCTCCACCCGGGCGCTTGAGGCGTCGTTCGACGATCTCGATTCGACGCTGCTGACGCTGCTCGGCGACGTCGCCTCCACCTACGCCGAGTCGCGCGGCTACCAGGCCCGCATCGCGCTCGCCAAGCGGACCGCGACCTCGCAGCGCGAGACCGCGGCGCTGACGAAGAGCAAGTTCGACGCCGGCTCGGCGTCGGCCGTCGACGTCGCCAAGGCGGTGGCGCAGGCGGCCTCGACCGAGGCCAACACCCCGCAGCTCACCGCCGCCTATGTCGCGGCCGTGCATCGGCTCGGCATCCTGCTCGGCCGCGAGCCCTCGGCGCTCGCCGCCCGGATGGACCGCGGCGCGCCGATCCCGGCGCCGCGGCTGCCGCTGAAGGCCGGCATCCCGGCCGACGTGCTGCTCCGCCGTCCGGACGTGCGCAGGGCGGAGCGCCAGTACGCCCAGTACACGGCGAGGATCGGTGTCGCCACGGCGGCGCTCTATCCGAGCGTGTCGCTCACCGGCAGCATCACGACCGCGGCCCAGAAGGCCGGCGATCTCGCCAAGAGCTCGACCATCGGCTGGTCGTGGGGGCCGTCGGCGACCGTGCCGATCTTCAACGCCGGCAGCCTGCTCGCCGCCGTCGACGCCGCCGAGGCGCAGCGCGACCAGTATCTGCTCACCTTCCGCTCGACCGTGCTGACCGCGCTGGAGGACGTCGAGAACGCCCTGGTGGCGCTCGCCGAGGAGCGCAAGCGCGCGACCAAGCTCGGGGAGTCGGCGAGGAACTACGGCGAGGCGGCGCGGCTGTCACGTGCCCTCTACCAGACCGGCACGTCGAGCTTCCTCGACGTGCTCGACGCCGAGCGCTCCGCCTACTCGGCCGAGGACTCGCTCCTGCAGAGCCGAGTCGCCATCACGACCGACTGGATCGCCCTCGCCAAGGCGCTCGGCGGCGGCTGGGATCGCCCGGTCGACGTGTCGAAGCCCGAGGTCGTCGACACCGGCACGCTGCCGCACCTGATCGACGTGCGGGTGATGGACCCGGTACGCTGAAGGGGAGGGGCTGCCGTCACCGCGTCGAGGCGCGGGGCGGCCGTGCCGCCTTCTTCGCCGCCCGCACCGGAGGTTTCGCCGGCTTCGCCCGGGCCACGACGGGCGGCTTCGCCGCCCTCACCTTCGCGGCGGGCGTCTTCGCGCCTCGCAGCACGTCCTGCATCATCCGCTGCCGCGCCGCCGTGCCGAGCCAGCCCGAACGGCTCTCGCCGGCCTCGCTCGCGGCGCGGTCGATCCGGGCGAGCAGCGCCTCGTCCAGCGTGATGTTGAGCCGAACGGCACGGCCGGGCGGATCGATGTCCGCGCCGGCGACCAGGACGACGTCCGCGAAGTCGTCCTCGAACTCCGGATCGCGTCTCAGCGCCTCGATGCTGCTGGGCGGCGGGATGGCGTGACCATCCTCACGCGCGCTCTCCATCCAGTCGGCGGCCGCGAGCCGCACCTTCGCCAGCGCCTCGTCGACGGTCGCCCCGCCCGATGTGCAGCCCGGAAGGTCTGGCAGGCTCACGCCGTAGGAGCCCGGCTCACCGTGCACCAGCGCCACGTAGGTCGTCATGTCGCTTCCTCGTCCTCGGCGACCTTCACCACTTCCAGCCGGCGGCTCGAAAGATGCTGCGGAGCGTGCCGATCGGGATTTCGCGGACCGAGGTGTCGACAGTGACGAGGTGGCGATGCCCGGGCTTCTTGAAGTTCAGGTGGTCGCCCTTTCCGCGCTGGCCGACCCAGCCGTCGGCCTCGAGCCGTCGGACGACTTCGGCCGGGGTTCCTCGTCATCGCGGCGACGCCTCGATCGTGAGTATAAAATACACACCGATTGGAGGCGGCACAAGCCGGGGGAGGGCGGGCGCGCCGGCGAGGGCGTCGCCCTACAGCTCCGTCCGGTGGAAGCGGCCGTGCACGAAGCGATAGAACGGCACCGGCAGGTCGGGCGTGAAGCCCCTGGCGATGCGATGGTCGAGCTCGGCCAGCACCGTCTTGGTGATCGGCGAGAGGTCGAGCCGTTCGGCGTCGTCGAGCGGCATCCACACGAGCTCGACCAGCTCGGCGTCGGGTCCGACGATGCCGTCGACCCGGCCCGCGATGGCGGTCGCGTCGACGGCGAAGAAGCGGGCGTCGAAACGGCGCGGCCGGCGCGGCGGCGTGATGGCGCGGGCGACGAGCTGCAGTCCGGAGAGATCCGGCAGCACGCCGGCGTTCGCGAACTGCTCCCACAGCGCCGCGTCGCCCGGCGCCGTCGCGCGGGTCGCCGGAGGCCACGTCGCCGGCCATTGCGTCTCGGCTCGTCCGAGCATCAGCCCGGTCTCTTCAAAAGTCTCGCGCACGGCCGCGATCGCGAAGGCGCGCGCCTTGGTCAGGCTCGGACGCTGCGTCGCCAGCATCAGCCGCTCGGCCATGCGCGGGTCGAGCTCGCCGGAGGCCGGCACGCCGCGGTCGGCGGGCTCGACGCGGCCGCCCGGGAACACGAACACGCCGGGCATGAACTTGAGGCCCGCGTGCCGTCGCCCCATCAGCACCTTCGGGGTCGCCTCGGTGCGGTCGATGATGATCAGGGTCGCGGCGTCGCGCGGCTTGAGATTCTGCGAGGTCATGTCCCGATCGGCGCGGTTGAGCCAGTCGGTCAGCCGCGCCGGGAGGTCCTTCGGCGCGACGTCGGCGATCGGGAAGGCATCGTCGGCGTCACGCCGCGCCGCGGCGTCGCCCGGCCGCGTGTCGTCGGCCGTGTCCGCAGCCCCGTTCGTCGCCCGCATCACTCGGCCCGTCATGGCTGCGCCCGTCACCGCTTCTTCCGGCCGGCCGAGGCGGGGCCCCGCTTCGGCTTCGTGCGCGTCGTCTCGCGCCGCGGCGCGGCGTGCTCGCGCGGGCCGGTGCGCTTCTTGCCGCGTCCGCCGCGCGTCTCCAGCTTGCGGCCGTGCGACGTGATCTCGAAGCGCAGCGCGCCCGCCACGGGGGCCGCCTCGACGAGCTTCACCGTGACGGTGTCGCCGAGCCGCCAGCTTTCGCCGGTCGCGTCGCCGACCAGCGCGTGGTGGCCCTCCTCGTAGCGATAGTAGTCGCGCCCGAGCGTCGCGGCCGGCACGAAGCCGTCGGCGCCCGTCTCGTCGAGCTTCACGAACAGGCCGGAGCGCGTCACGCCGGCGACCCGGCCCGTGAAGCTGGCGCCGATGCGGTCGGCGAGATGGTGGGCGATCAGCCGGTCGACGGTCTCGCGCTCGGCCGCCATGGCGCGCCGCTCGGCCGCCGAGATCTTCGCCGCCACCTCGGTCAGCGCCGCGACGTCGACGCTCTCGGCCAGCCCGTCGCGGCCGAGCCGGCAGGCCCGGATCAGGGCGCGGTGCACGATCAGATCCGCGTAGCGGCGGATCGGCGAGGTGAAGTGCGCGTAGCGGCGCAGGTTGAGGCCGAAATGGCCGTAGTTCTCGGCCGCGTACTCGGCCTGCGCCTGGCTGCGCAGCACCACCTCGTTGACCAGCGCCTCGTTGTCGCGGCCCTTCACGCGCGCCAGGACGGTGTTGAACTGCGCGGGCTTGAGCGCGCCGGCCTTCGGCACGTTGATGTCGAGGGTCGCGAGGAACTCGCGCAGCGCCGTCATCTTGTCGAGGCTCGGCTCGTCGTGCACCCGGTAGACGAGCGGGGTCTTCTGCTTCTCCAGCGTCTCGGCGGCCGCCACGTTGGCGAGGATCATCATCTCCTCGATCAGCCGGTGCGCGTCGAGCCGCGGCGGCACGACCACGCGGTCGACCGTGAAGTCGGGCTTCAGGAGGATCTTGCGCTCGGGAAGCTCGAGGTCGAGCGGGCTGCGCTCGTCGCGGGCGCGCTTGAGCGCCGCATAGGCGTCGTAGAGCGGACGCAGCACCAGCGGCAGCAGCGGGCCGGTGGTGTCGTCGGGATGCCCGTCGATCGCCGCCTGAGCCTGCCCGTAATGCAGCTTCGCGATCGAGCGCATCAGCACGCGATGGAAGGCGTGGCTGCGCTTGCGGCCGTCGGCGCCGATCACCATGCGGGCGACCAGGGCAGGGCGGTCCTCGGCGGGGCGCAGCGAGCACAGGTCGTTGGAGATGCGCTCCGGCAGCATCGGCACGACGCGGTCGGGGAAGTACACCGAGTTGCCGCGGGCGAGCGCCTCCTTGTCCATCGCGGTGCCGGGCCGCACATAGGCCGCGACGTCGGCGATGGCGACGTCGATGACGAAGCCGCCCGGATTGTCCGGGTCGCTGTCGGTGCGCGCGAAGACGGCGTCGTCGTGATCCTTGGCGTCGATCGGATCGATGGTGACGAACGGCACCTCGCGCCAGTCCTCGCGGTGTTCCAGCGTCGCCGGCCGCGCCGCCTCGGCCTCGGCCAGCACGCTCTTCCCGAACTCGTGCGGGATACCGTGGGCGTGGATGGCGATCAGGCTGACGGCGCGCTCGCTGGCGAGCGAGCCGAGCCGCTCCTTCACCTTGGCGACCGTGGTGCCGAAGCGCCCGTGCTTCTGGACGTCGACGGCGACGAGGTCGCCTTCGCGGGCGTCGAACGTGTCGCCGGGCCGGATCGTCAGCTCGCGCCCCAGGCTGCGCTTGTCGACCGGCACCAGCCGGCCGCCGCCGTCGGGCAGCACCCGGAACACGCCGAGCGTGCGGTGCTTGGTGCGGTCCAGCACTTTTATCGCGCGACCGGTGTAGCGAACGCCATCGTCCTCGTCGGTGCTTTCCTCGGTGCGCACGAGGGCACGGTCGCCGATGCCGGGGATCTCGGCCGGCCGCGCCCGGCGCGGCACGTGGAGGCGGATCCTCGGCGCCGGGCCGTTCTCCTCCTCGTCCCACTCGGCCGGCACGGCGATCAGCTCACCGTCGGCGTCGCGGCCCGTCACCTCGGCGAGCACGACGGGCGGCAGCACGCCGCTGCGCCGCATCTTCTTGCGGTACTTCTCGATGCGGCCCTCGTTCGCCAGCTCGCGCAGCATCGTCTTGAGGGCGGCGCGATCGGCGTTCTTCAAGCCCCACGCGCGGGCGATCTCGCGGGTGCCGACATTGCCGCCGTTCTGCTCGACGAAGGCGAGGATCTCGTCTTTCGAGGGGAGGGTCGGACCGTGCTGCTTCGTCTTCACCGCGAGGTCCGTGCGCCGAGGGTCTTGGTCATGCGCCCAAGGTAAGCGGCGAAGCGGGATTCCGCCAGCCGGCATGGAAGGGACTGCCCGCAGAGCTTGTCGTCTTCGGAGCCGTGATCAGGCGTAGCGGTTCCTGCGTTCCCTCCCCCCTTGTGGGGGAGGGACAGGGAGGGGGGTGAGCCACGGTCTCTGAGTTCGCGGCTCACCCCCCTCTCCACCTCTCCCCCACAAGGGGGGAGAGAGCAGGCTGCGATGCAGGGCTAAGCCCACCCTCGAACGCCGGCGCCGTACGCAGGTGCCGACAGGTCGGATTCAGATGTTCGCGCCGAGAGCTCACTCGCTGTCGGCCGGCTCCGGGGTCTTCTTCGCCTTGGCGGCCGGCTTCTTCGCTGCGCCTTTGGCAGCCGCCTTCTTGGCCGGTGCTTTCTTCGGCGCGGCCTTCTTGGCGGGCTTCGCCTCGCCCTCGTCCTTCGCCTTGGTGTCCTTGGCCTTCGCCTTCGGGGCCGCCACCTTCTTGGCCGGAGCCTTGCGCTTGGGGGCGCCGCCCGTCTTCTCGGCCCGCTGAGCGATCAATTCGACGGCCTCGGCGAGCGTGATGGTCTCCGGCGTCTTGTCCTTCGGCAGCGTCGCGTTGATGCCGTTGTGGCTCACATACGGCCCGTAGCGGCCGGCCTTGACGACGATCGGCCCGCCCTGGTCGGGATGGTCGCCCAACGTCTTGCCGGGGTCGCCGCCGAACCGCCGTCCCTTGCCGCCCTTCTCGCGCTTCTCGGCGATCAGCGTGACGGCGCGATTGAGCCCGATGGCCAGCACATCGTCGCCCGGCTCCAGGTTGGCGTAGGTCTTGCCGTGCTGCACGTAGGAGCCGAAGCGGCCGATGCCGGCCAGGATCGGCTCGCCGTCCTCCGGATGCTTGCCGACCTCGCGCGGCAGCGACAGCAGCCGCAGCGCCATCTCGAGGTCGACGCTGCCCGGGTCGGTGCCCTTGGGCAGGCCGGCGCGCTTCGGCTTGTCGCCGCCGTTCGCCTCGCCGAGCTGGATGTAGGGGCCGAAGCGGCCGCTGCGCAGCGTCACGTCGAAGCCGGTGTCGGGATCCTGGCCCAAGACCTTGTTCTCCGCCTCGCCGCCCTCGCCGTTGCCGACCGAGAACGGCCGCGTGTAGCGGCATTCCGGATAGTTCGAGCAGCCGATGAAGGCGCCGAAGCGGCCGAGCTTGAGCGACAGGCGGCCGGTGCCGCAGGTCGTGCAGACGCGCGGGTCGGAGCCGTCCTCGCGGGCCGGGAAGATGTGCGGGGCGAGCATCGCGTCGAGCGCGTCGATCACCTCGCTGATCTTCAGGTCCTTGATGCCGTCGACCGCGCCGGTGAAGTCGGTCCAGAAGCGGCGCAGCAGCTGGTGCCACTCGATCTCGTTGTTGGAGACGCGGTCGAGCTGCTCCTCCAGATCGGCCGTGAAGTCGTACTCGACATAGCGGGAAAAGAAGCTCTCCAGGAACGCCACGACGATGCGGCCGCGGTCCTCCGGGACGAGGCGGCGCTTGTCGATCCGCACATAGTTGCGGTCCTTGAGCACCTGCAGGATCGACGCATAGGTCGACGGCCGGCCGATGCCGAGCTCCTCCATGCGCTTCACGAGCGACGCCTCGGAGTAGCGCGGCGGCGGCTCGGTGAAGTGCTGGGTGACGTCGAGCGCCTGCTTGGCGAGCGGCTCGCCCTGGCTCATGGCCGGCAGACGGCGGCTCTCGTCGTCGTCGGGATCCTCGTCGCGGCCCTCCTGATAGACGGCGAGGAAGCCGTCGAACGTGATCACGCTGCCGGTGGCGCGCAGATCGAGCGTGCGGCCCCCCGCGCTCGCGGTGATGTCGACCGTGGTGCGCTCCAGCTCGGCCGATTCCATCTGGCTCGCCACGGCCCGCATGTAGATCAGCTCGTAGAGCTTCGCCTGGTCGGGCTCGAGGCCGCGCTTGATGTCGCGCGGGCGGCGCGCCATGTCGGTCGGGCGGATCGCCTCGTGCGCCTCCTGGGCGTTCTTCGCCTTGGTCTGGTACTGGCGCGGCGCGGCCGGGAGATAGCGGTCGCCGTAGTCCTCCTTGACGACGCTGCGCACCGAAGCGATCGCCTCCGGCGCCATCTGCACGCCGTCGGTTCGCATGTAGGTGATCAGGCCGACCGTCTCGCCGTCGATGTCGACGCCCTCGTAGAGCCGCTGCGCCACCCGCATCGTGTGGGCCGGGGCGAAGCCGAGCTTGCGGCTCGCCTCCTGCTGCAGGGTCGAGGTCGTGAAGGGCGGCTGCGGGTTGCGCCGGGTCGGCTTCGCCTCGACGCTCGCGACCGTGTAGCGGGCGGCCTCCAGCGCCTGCTTGAACGCCTCGGCGTCCGCCCCGCTGCCGATGTCGAGCCGGGTGATCTTCTTGCCGTCCGCCCCGACGAGCCGGGCCTGGAACGCCTCCTGGCGCGGGGTCAGGAGCGTCGCGACCAGCGACCAGTACTCCTGGCTGACGAACTTCTCGATCTCCAGCTCGCGGTCGCAGACGAGCCGCAGCGCGACCGACTGCACGCGGCCGGCCGAGCGGGCGCCCGGCAGCTTGCGCCACAGCACCGGCGACAGCGTGAAGCCGACCAGATAGTCGAGCGCGCGGCGCGCCAGGTAAGCATCCACCAGCGCCTGGTCGACCACGCGCGGGTGCTTCATCGCCTCGGTGACGGCCTGCTTGGTGATGGCGTTGAACACCACCCGCTCGATCGGTTGGTCCGGCGAGAGCGCGCGCTTTTCACGCAACGCTTCGATCAAGTGCCAGGAGATCGCCTCGCCCTCGCGATCCGGGTCGGTCGCGAGAATCAGCTTGTCGGCACCTTTCAGCGCGCGGGCGATGTCGGCGATCCGCTTCTGCGCCTTGCCGTCGACCTCCCAGATCATCCGGAAGTCCGCCTCGGGATCGACGGACCCGTCCTTCGGCGGCAGGTCGCGGACATGCCCGAAGGAGGCCAGCACCTCGTAGCCACGGCCGAGATACTTGTTGATGGTCTTCGCCTTGGCCGGAGATTCGACAACGACGACGTTCATGAAAAGCCTTGCAGTGGACGTGGTGCGCCGGGGACCCGGTTCCGGGCCGCCGCGGCCCGGAAAATGGTTAAGCGGGGGGCAGGTGTCAAATCCGGGCTGCAGCGCGCCGCTCGCACACCCGAGCACGTATCAAAAGTTGTGTTTATTTACGGTCGCGATTTGAGATAGAATTCCTGTCGGAAACCACGAGCGAGACCATGCGCCCGTGCGGCCGCGCGGGAAACCCGCCCGGTCGCGCGGCAGGGGATCTCATGTCCGATCTTTCGCCTGCCGACGAGCGGCCGACGCCGCAGGCCACGGCCGCCTATATCGCGGATCTGACCGGCGACCTCGCCCGGATGGCGCGGCGCCACGGCCTGCCGACGCTCGGCTACATCCTCGACATGGCGCGGGTCGAGGCGGAGGCGCACAGCGGGGCCGGCCGCCCGCAGGAGCGCGCCAACGGCGCGCCGCCGCGGTGAGCGGGAAGGCGCTTGGCCCTGTGCAGTTCGGAGGGCTTTGCGAAGTTCGTCATTCCGGGACGACGCGGAGCGCCGGACCCGGAATCCAGCCAAGAATGCCGAGTTCGCTGGATTCCGGGTTCGCGCCTTCGGCGCGCCCCGGAATGACCTAGTCTTGCGGATCTGGCGTTTCGAGACACGGCAGCGCCTACCGCGCGGCCCTCAGACCAGCAGCGCCACCCGGCCGCCGCGCTGGCGGTCGAGGCGGCCGGCGAGCTCGAGCTCCAGAAGCGTCATGTGGACCGTGGCGGGCGCCGCGCCGGACCAGCGGATCAGGTCGTCGACGGCGACCGGGGTCGGGCCGAGCAGTGCCGTGATACCGTCGCGGGTGCGCGAGTCCTCCGGCATCTCGAAGGGCAGTGGCAGGGTGATCGGCGCCGGTTCGTCGAGCGGCCGCTCGAATCGCCCGCCCAGCATGGGCTCCAGCGCGGCGACGACGTCGGCGGCGCCGGTCACCAGGGTCGCGCCCTGCTTGAGCAGGTCGTTGCTGCCTTCGGCGCGCGGGTCGAGCGGCGAGCCGGGCACGGCGAACACCTCGCGGCCGTGCTCGAGGGCGCGCCGGGCCGTGATCAGCGAGCCGGAGCGGCGCGCCGCCTCGACCACCACGACGCCCAGCACCAGCCCGGAGATGATGCGGTTCCGACGGGGGAAATCGCGCCCGCGCGGCACCCAGCCCATCGGCATCTCGGACACCACGGCGCCGCGCGCCGCGATCGTCTCCAGGAGATCGAGATGCTCGGGCGGGTAGGGCCGGTCCTGGCCGCCGGCCAGCACGGCGATGGTGCCGCGGGCGAGGCTGCCCTGGTGGGCGGCACCGTCGATCCCCCGCGCCAAGCCCGAGACCACCGCGAATCCTGCTTCGCCCAGCTCGCGGGCGATTCTTTCGGCGAACATCAGCCCGGCCGCCGAGGCGTTGCGGGCGCCGACGATGCCGACGGCCGGCTGCTGCAGGAGGTCGAGGCGGCCGCGCACGCCGATCAGCGGCGGCGCGTCGTCGATCGCCTGCAGGGCGGGCGGGTAGTCGGGCTCGCCGAGCGCGACGAAGACGACGCCGTGGCGGCGCGCCGTCGCGATCTCCTTGCGGGCCTCGTCGACTGTGGTGACCTGGACGGGCCGGGTGGCGCCGCCCCGGCGGGCGAGGTCGGGCAGGGCGGCGAGCGCGGCGCGGGCGCCGCCGAACCGGTTGAGCAGCGCCCGGAAGGTGCGTGGGCCGACATTCTCGCTGCGGATCAGCCGCAGCCAGTCGAGCCGCTGCTCGTCGGTGAGACGCACGCCGGGCGCCACGCGGACGCTCCCCCTGCCGGGCGGGCCGACCGGGCCGGCCACACCGCCGGGCGGTATCGTGGCATGGGAGCGCGCGATGCGCGAGGGGTGATTCGCGTTCTGCGCGAGGTGAGGTTGCAGGCGCGGCGGCGATCCGGGCGGGTCAGCCGCGCTTCACGCCGCGGCAGACGTAGTAGGAGCCGAACAGGAACTCTTCCATCCGGAAGTCGTCGACCAGCGGCTCCAGGTGCTCCCACGGCCGGATGTAGGGATTACCCAGCACCGTGTGCTTCATCAGCCAGATGCTGAACGGCAGCACCATCCGGCCGCCGATCCCGGGCGGCAGCTTGGCGTCCATGACGACGATGCGGCCACCGGGCTTCAGCAGGTCGAGGGCGCGGGCCAGCACGGCGCGGTGGTGCGGCATGGTGTTGTAGGACAGGCCGAACATCACCGCGTCGAGCGGCTCCGGCGCGCGGTATTCGGCGGCGTCCGATTCGGTGAGGACGACGTTGTCCCAGCCGGCGGCCGCGACGCTCGCGCGGGCGCGGGCCAGCATGCCGGGCGAGAAGTCGACGCCGTAGACCCGCCCGGCCGGGCCGACCGCGTCGCGCAGGAAGGGCAGATTGCGCCCGGTGCCGCAGCCGATCTCCAGCACCCGCTCACCCGGCGCGAGGCCGATGCGCTGGACCGCGGTGCGACGGAAGGCCGAGGGCATGAACAAGAGCCACTCGAACGGGACGATCAGGCGGGCGATGCGGTCGTAGCGGTGGCGGATGTAGTCGAGATCGTAGTCGGCCCACTGAACAGCCACGAGACACCCCCTGCGTCGCGCCGCTCGACGCGATTCCCCTGCCGCGACCGGTCCGCCGCGCCCCGCGAGACGCCGACGGCCGAACGTCGCCGGAGTCGGCGGCGTCACGGTTCCCGGAGGTCGCGATACGGCATGGGGCCGCGGCCTGTAAAGAACCGCCGGTTCGGTTTGCGGCCGGAACGTTGTTCCGGCGCCAGCCATTCAGGATTTTCGGGATGCGCGAATTGTCGCGGGCGCGACCGTCGACCGCCCCGCGCCGGCCCGGCGCCGCCGCGTCCCGACGGAGGCGGCTCAGGCCGGCTCGTCGGCCGCCGGTGTCTTTTTCCCGCGGGCGCCGATCTTCGACTCGGTGCCGGCGGCGAGGCGCCTCAGGTTGGGGAGATGCTTCACCCAGGTGATCGCGGCCAGCACGGCGAACAGGAGCGCCGCCTTCGGCTGTCCGAGGATCCACAGGAGCACCGGGCTCGCCGCGCTGGCCGAGAGGCCGCCGACCGACGAGTAGCGGGTGCCGAAGGCGGCGGCGAGCCACACCACGCCGAATCCGGCGGCGACGAGCGGCGACACGGCGATCAGCACGCCGATGAAGGTGGCGACGCCCTTGCCGCCGCGAAAGCGCAGCCACACCGGATAGAGGTGGCCCAGGAACGCGCCGAGCCCGGCGACCAGGCCGAGATCGGCCGCCCCGGCGGCGGCGCCGGCGAGCAGCGGGGCGATCAGCACGGCCGCCGTTCCCTTCAGCGCGTCGAGCAGCAGGGTCGCGGCGGCGAGCCCCTTCCGCCCGGTGCGCAGCACGTTGGTGGCGCCGATATTGCCCGAGCCGATGGTGCGGATGTCGCCCTCGCCGGCGATCCGGGTCAGCAGCAGCCCGAACGGGATCGAGCCGAGCAGATAACCGAGCGCCAGCGCGGCCGCGATGAGCGGCGCGGCGTCGATCCAGGAACCGGGTTGGAGCATCGTCGTCCGCTCCGGGGGTGAGCTTGTCCGCCGGCCACAGCGGCGGCGCGTGCGGCGGACCCTATCGGGCGGCCGGTTCCCCGACAATCCGTCGTGACGCGCCGCTCACATCGATCGCGAGTCGTCCGGCCGGTCAGACGAACTCGTAGACGGTGCGGCCGGCCACGATGGTGCGCACCACGCGACCCTGCAGGCGGGCCTCGTCGAAGGGCGAGTTCTTGCACTTCGACTTGAGGTCCTCGCGGTCGAGCACCCAGGGCGTCTCGACGTCGATGACGATCACGTCGGCCGGCGCGCCGGGCTTCAGCGTGCCGCCGGGCAGGCCGAGGAGCTGGGCCGGCCGGGTCGACATGGCGCGAATGAGCGTCGGCAGCGGCACGTCGCCGGAATGGACGAGGCGCAGCCCGGCGACCAGCATGGTCTCGACGCCGATCGCGCCCGGCGCCGCCTCGGCGAAGGGCAGCCGCTTCGTCTCGACGTCCTGCGGGTCGTGGTCCGACATGATCACGTCGACGAGGCCGCTGCACAGCGCCTCGACCAGGGCGACGCGGTCGCTCTCCGGCCGCAGCGGCGGCGTCACCTTGCAGAAGGTGCGGTAGGAGCCGACGTCGAGCTCGTTGAGCGTGACGTGGTTGATCGACGCCGACGCCGTGACGGCGAGGCCGGCGTCCTTGGCGCGCTTCAACACGTCGAGCGAGTCGGCGCAGGTGAGGGACGCCGCGTGGTAGCGCGAGCCGGTCAGCCCGACGAGCCGCATGTCGCGCTCCAGCACGATCGTCTCGGCGGTCTTCGGGATGCCGAGCAGGCCGAGCCGGGCCGCGTACTCGCCCTCGTTCATCACGCCGTCGGAGGAGAGGTTCGGATCCTCGGTGTGGTGGACGATCAGCGCGTCGAAGTCGCGCGCATAGGTGAGGGCGCGGCGCATCACCTTGGCGTTGGTCACGCTGCGCGCCCCGTCCGTGAAGGCGACGGCGCCGGCGGCCTTGAGGAGGCCGAACTCGGTCATCTCGTCGCCCTTCAGGCCCTTGGTCAGCGCCGCCATCGGCACAACCTTGACGATCGCGGTGTCGCGGGCGCGCCGCATCACGAAGTCGACGGTGGCGGGATCGTCGATCGGCGGATGGGTGTCGGGCTGGCAGACGATCGTGGTCACGCCGCCGGCGGCGGCCGCCTGGCTCGCCGACGCGAAGGTCTCGCGATACTCGGCCCCCGGCTCGCCGATGAAGGCGCGCATGTCGACGAGGCCCGGTGCGACGACCTTGCCGGCGCAGTCGACGACCTCGGTGCCTTCCGGCACGCCGGCGGCGCCGATGCCGCGCTTGATGTCGCGCACCAGCCCGTCGGCGATCAGCACGTCGGCGACGAGATCGAGATCGCGCGAGGGGTCGACGACGCGGGCATTGGCGAGAAGGATCGGGCGGCGTTCGGAGAGCATGGTCACACCAGGACTTCAGCGGGCGTGCGCGAGGCGTGATGCGGTCGCCGGTCACCCCGGCCCGTCATGCCCGCGCTCGTCGCGGGCATCCACGTTCTGGACGTCCCGCGGTGGTTCACACGTGGATGGCCGGGACGAGCCCGGCCATGACGGAAAGAAACGACGTGGCCGACCCGAAGAGCCGGCTCACGCATTCGGCAGGTTCCGCGACAGCGCCTCGAGGATCGCCATGCGGACCGCGACGCCCATCTCGACCTGCTCGCGGATCAGCGAGCGGGCGCCGTCCGCCACGGTCGAGTTGATCTCGACGCCGCGGTTCATCGGGCCCGGATGCATCACCAGCGCGTCCGGCTTGGCGTAGGCGAGCTTCTTCTCGTCGAGGCCGTAATAGGCGAAGTACTCGGTCGAGGACGGGATGAAGGAGCCGTTCATGCGCTCGCGCTGCAGGCGCAGCATCATCACGATGTCGGCGTCCTTCAGGCCCTCGCGCATGTCGCGGAACACCTCGACGCCGAACCGCTCGATGCCGGGCGGCAGCAGCGTGGAGGGCGCGATCACCCGCACCCGCGCGTCCATGGCGTTGAGCAGGAGGAAGTTGGAGCGCGCCACCCGCGAGTGCAGGATGTCGCCGCAGATCGCCACCGTGAGGCCTTCGAGGCGGCCCTTGTTGCGGCGGATCGTCAGCGCGTCGAGCAGCGCCTGGGTCGGATGCTCGTGGGCGCCGTCGCCGGCGTTGACGACCGAGCAGTCGACCTTGTCGGCGAGCAGCTTCACGGCGCCCGATGCGTTGTGCCGCACGACGAGAATGTCGGGGTGCATCGCGTTGAGCGTGATGGCCGTGTCCATCAGCGTCTCGCCCTTGCGGATGGACGAGGACGCGACCGACATGTTCATCACGTCCGCACCGAGCCGCTTGCCGGCGAGCTCGAAGGACGCCTGGGTCCGGGTGGAGGCTTCGAAGAAGAGGTTGATCTGGGTCCGACCGCGCAGCGAGGTGGTCTTCTTCTCGACGCGGCGGTTGAGATCGACGAATTCTTCGGCGAGGTCGAGGAGACCGACGATCTCCTCGCGCGAAAGGCCCTCGATCCCCAGCAAATGACGCTGGCGGAGCACGAAGGCGGGTTTGGGTGCCATATTCATCAAAGCCAGCCGTATAGGCTCGTTCGCGGAGCCCAGCAAGCACGCCGTGCTAAGCTCCGTATTTGTCCCCAGCTACGAGGGCACGGGCTGGGGACAAGATGGTCCGGACTCGGCCGGAAAGATCCGGCACGGCCGGCGAGATCGGGTTAGGGTTGGGCGAGTGCACAGGGCGGGACACGCATGATGGCCGAGCAGGGTCGCCACAACCAGCCTCCATTCTTCGCCGACATCGATCTCTACGACACCGACCGCGCCCTGAAGGACGCCGTCGTCGCCAACGGCGCGGTCGACGAGGCGCGCCTCCTCGGCGCTTTCGGACGGCGTTGGGGTGCGGGCGAGATGGGCGAGCACGCGCGTCTCGCCAACGAGAACACGCCGCGCCTGCAGGCCTTCGACGCGCGCGGCGAGCGGCGCGACACGGTCGAGTTCCACCCGTCCTACCATCATCTGCTGAAGGAGAGCGTCGGGGCCAGCCTCCACTGCTCGACCTGGACGCCCGACGGAGCCCGCGCCGACGCCCCCTCCGAGGTCGCGCGCGCGGCCCGGTTCTACATGGTCGCCCAGGTGGAAAACGGGCACCTGGCCACCGTCATCACCACCCGGGCCGCGGTGGCGCCGCTCGCCGCGGCGGCGTCGCCGGTCGCGGTCGAGATGATCAGGAAGGTGGTGAACCGGCATTACGACCCGAGCTTCCGGCCATGGGAAGAGAAGTTCGGCCTGACGCTCGGCATGGGCGTCACCGAGCGGCAGGTCGGCACCGACGTGCGCGGCGTCGCCACAACGGCCGCGCCGGTCGCCGACGGCTACGCGGTGAGCGGGCACAAGTGGTTCATGTCGGCGCCGATGAGCGACGGCTTCGTCGTGCTGACGCAGGCGCCGGGCGGGCCTGTCGCCGTGCTGGTGCCGCGCTTCCGGCCGGACGGCGAGATCAACGGGCTCGAGCTGCAGCGCCTGAAGAACACGCTCGGCGGCCGCTCGGCCGCCACCGCCGAGGTAGCGTTCCGCGACGCCTTCGGCTGGCCGCTCGGCGCCGAGGGGGAGGGCGTGCGCACCATCATGGAGATGATCCAGCTCAGCCGCGCCGACTGCGCCGTCTCGTCGGCCGGGCTGATGCGGGCCGCGCTCGCCCACGCGGTCCACCATGCCCGCCACCGCGATGTGTCCGGGCGGAGGCTCCACGAGCAGCCGCTGATGCGCGCCGTGCTGGCCGACCTCGCGCTCGAGACCGAGGCGGCCGTCGCGCTGGTGTTCCGGCTCGCCCGGTCGTTCGATCTCGCGTCCGCCGATCCGGCCGAGCGCCTGCGCGCCCGCCTGCTCACCCCGGTCGCCAAGTTCCGGGTCGCCAAGACCGCGCCGGCCCTGGTGGCGGAGGCGATGGAGTGCCTCGGCGGCAACGGCTTCGTCGAGGACGGGCCGCTGCCGCGGCTCTATCGCGAGGCGCCCGTCAACGCGATCTGGGAGGGCGCCGGCAACGTCCTGTGCCTCGACGTACTGCGCACGCTGGGCCGCCACCGCGACGCCGTCATGGCCGTGGTCGACGACCTCGCCGGCGAGGCGGGCGACCTGCCCGGCGCCGTCGCGACGGCGATGGCCGTGCGGGCGGCGTTCGACAGCCCGGAGCGCGAGCGGCTCGCCCGCGTCGCCGTGGAGCGGCTGGCGCTGCTCGCCACCGCGGCCGCGTTGCGCGCCTCGGCCTCGCCGATCGCCGAGATATTCGCCCGGCTGCGGCTCGCCGGTGCCGCGGAGGCGACGGCGGGCACCAGCGATCTCTCGAGCCAGGAGATCGACCACTTGCTCACCCGCGCCATGCCGGGGTGAGCCTCACCCGCGCCATGCCGGGGTGAGCGCATCGGCCGCAGGCGGTCCGCGGCGCGCCGCGCCCGCCATGCGCGGCCCCTCCGCGGCAGCTTCGTGGCGATGCCGCGGCGACCGGTGCGATCATCCTCCCCAGACCGCGATCATCGAATGATGTCAATGCCGTGCGTCATGTTGCGCCGCGGCGGAACCGACCGCGCGGCCGCCTGTTGACGGCACGAGAGCCTGTCACCGCGACGTCACGAACCGGACGACCGGGGCGGCGACCTCGCGCCCCGCGCGGCGTGATCGTTGTCCGGAGCGGGCTCGTCATCACATGGAGCAGAACACGATGAAGACGACGATTCGTTACGCCCTCGCGGCCGGTCTGGTCGGTGCGGTCGCCCTCGGCGCCGCCACCCCGAGCGAGGCGCAGTCCCGCAAGTCGATGCGCTACCAGGACCGTGTCGCCACGCAGTCCTATTCGCAGGGCTACTACGGCGGTCCGGTCGCCGCCGGGGTCGGGGTCGCCGGCCAGGCGGCCCGCACCGGCGTCGGTCTCGCGGCCGGGGCGGTCGGCGCCGGCGTCGGCCTCGCCACTGGCATCGCCGGGGCCGCGCTGAGCCCTCTCACCGGCGGCTACAACGCCGGCTGGCAGCCCGGTTACGAGGGTTACGCCTCGGCCGGCGGTCCGGTGACCGGCCCGGCCGGCGGCACCGCCGCGGTCGCGGGCTCCGGCCAGTGCTGGATCTCGACCGACCTCAACCGGGGCTACGGCTACATCGGTGACTGCCGGACCCGTCGCGCCGACTTCGGCGTGGCCGCGATCACGGGCCAGCCGGGCACTCAGGGCACCGTGCTGCCGTATCCGCTGTACTGATCGGGCGCGTTCGAACGCGCTGATGTCGATCACGAGAGGGCGGGTCTTCGGACCCGCCCTTTTTCATGCGTGCGCCGGCTTCACGCCGGTCCGCGCAGCAGGCGGTCGAGGGCGCCTTGCAGGATGAAGATCGCGGCGTGCTGGTCGATCACGGCCTTGCGGCTCTTGCGGCTGGCGTCGGCGGCGATCAGCTCGCGCTCGACCGCGGCCGTCGACAGCCGCTCGTCCCACAGGCCGATCGGCAGCTCGGTGAGCTTCGCCAGGTTGCGCGCGAAGGCGCGGGTCGCCTGGGCGCGCGGCCCCTCGCTGCCGTTCATGTTGAGCGGAAGGCCGAGCACCAGGCCGGCGACGCGGCGCTCGGCGGCGAGCGCCAGCAGCCGGTTCGCGTCCTCGGTGAACCGCTTGCGGGAAATGGTCTCGACGCCGGTGGCGAGGCGGCGGTCGGGATCGCTCACCGCGACCCCGATGGTCTTGTCGCCGAGATCGAGGCCGACGAGGGCGCCGCGCTCCGGCAGCAGGGGGGCGATCTCGACGAGAGGAAGGACGGGTGCGGGCATGCGCCCGCCTAGCACGGCGTCCACAGCGGCGCGAGTCCCGCGCCGAGCCGGTCGGGTGCGATTGACGCTCCTGCGCGCCTGCGGCTTATCTTTCGATCGATATGATCCGCAGCGCGGCGCGAGGCGTCATCGCGCGAAAGGGGGAGTTCGTCATGGAGATCACCTGGTTCGGCCATTCCGCCTTCCGGCTCGACTTCAAGGGCACGGCCGTGCTGATCGATCCGTTCTTCACCGGCAATCCGGCTTTCGCGAGCGACCGTGCCGCGGCGATCGCGGGCGTCTCGCACATCCTCGTGACCCACGGCCATGGCGATCATGTCGGCGACACGCTTTCGATCGCGGCCGAGACCGGCGCGACGGTGACGACCAACTACGATCTCGGCATGTGGCTGGTGTCGAAGGGGCTGAAGAGCTTCAACCCGATGAACACGGGCGGCACTACGGACTTGGGCGCCTTCACCGTGACGCTGGTGCGAGCCGACCACTCCTCCGGCGATCTCGTCGATGGCATTCCGATCGGGCTCGGCAATCCCAACGGCGTGATCGTCAAGGCGGCGGGCGAGCCGACCGTCTATCACATGGGCGACACCGACGTGTTCTCCGACATGGGGCTGATCGCCGAGCTGCACGGGCCGAAGATCGCGATGGTGCCGATCGGCGACCGCTTCACCATGGGCGCGAAGAGCGCGGCATTCGCCGTGAAGCGCTTCTTCCAGCTCGATGCCGTGATCCCCTGCCATTACGGCTCGTTCCCGATCATCGATCCGACCGCGGAGAAGTTCGTCGCCGAGATGAAGGGCCACGCGACGCGGGTGATCGTGCCGGAGAAGGGGCGGCCCGTGGCTGTCTGATTTTCCAGCATTTGGCGGCATTGCTCGCCGCGAAAGGTTGAACCGTCCCGGCGTTTCGGCGCACCACGCTTTGTGGCCGACTCGCGGCGGCGGACGGGAACTTTCGGGGCGTCGCGACGTTATCACGAGACGGCCGTGTCCGCGTACGGCGTCTCGGGGACGATCATGGCTTCCCATTCATCCGGTAACTATTCGCTGTGGCCCGAGCGGGCCCGGCCGAGCCGCCGTCGATTGTCGTTCGCGCGACTCGGCGGCGTGGCTTCGGTGGCAGTCGTGATGGCGGCGGCCGGTTACATGGTCGTCGACGAGATGACCCGCACCTCCGCCCTCGACGCGCCGGTCGGGCGGAGCTGGGAGGATTACGCGGCGACGACCGGTGCAGGCACGGTCGGGCTGGCGCCCGCTGCCACAGAAGCGCCGCCCGCCGCTGTCCCGCCGACGGCCGTCGCGGCCCCGGGAGCGGCACCGTCGGCCGCGCCGCGGCAACGGCGCGGGGTGTCGGCGACCGCGCTGGCCCCGATCGGCACCACCGGCCCGACCGCTTCGACGGACGGTCGGCGGGTCCCTGACGGGCGGCCCCCGGTGGACCCGGCGACGACGTCGGCGGTCGCGGCCCCGACGACGCCCGCTCCGGCCGCGGCCGCGCCGCCTGTGACCGGCGAGCCGCCCAAGGAGGCCATCATGGCCGCCGGCGAGGACAAGCCCGCGGCCGAGCCGGCGAAGCCGAAGAAGAAGAAGGCCGTCCGCCGCAAGCCGCGGACCGAGACGGTCGACCAGGGCTGGGGCGGCTATCGCCGCGCCGACGCCTGGCAGCGCAGTGGCTGGGGCCAGAGCTGGGGTGGCCAACGGCAGGGCGGCTTCTTCCCGTACTGACCCGTTCCTGACCGATCCGTTCTCGCCCGATCCGTTCTCGATCCGGTCTCCGACTCCGGCCGACAGCGGCCGATCGGGACCCCCCGACGACGACCGACGAGACCCATTTGGTGATCGCCCACAGGTCGCTGTCGCGCCGTGTCTCCGCGGCTCGCCCGTCGAGGTGCCCCTGCGAGGCGCCGTCTTCGGCATTTCTTGCGGCGCCAGGAAACCGATCCCGCGTTGGGTAATTGACAACCGTCACAATGATCCTGTCTCGACACGGCGCGGGCCGTACCCGCCCGCCGCCGTGTCGTCTAAAACGGAGCTGGAAATGCAAGGTGATGTCGACAAGTCGCGCCGGGTTTCCCGGCGGGCGCGCTGTGTCGTCGCGACCGTCGCGATGGCCCTCGGCCTCGGTCTCGCGAGCGTCGTGCCGGCCGCCGCGGCCGAGGAGCCGGACCTGATCTTCCGCCGGTCGACCGTGTTCAAGTGGCTGAGCCCCAACGACAAGCTGGCGACCTATGGGCTCGACGACCCGGAGGTCGACGGCGTCGCCTGTCATTTCACGGTGCCCGAGAAGGGCGGCTTCAAGGGCTGGCTCGGGCTGGCCGAGGAGGTCTCCGACATCTCGCTCGCCTGCCGGCAGATCGGACCCGTGCGATTCAAGAAAAAGTTCGAGCAGGGCGAGGACGTGTTCCGCCAGCGCCGCTCTCTCTTCTTCAAGAAGATGCAGATCGTCCGGGGCTGCGATGTGAAGCGCAATGTACTAGTTTATATGGTCTATTCAGATCGGATCATCGAAGGCTCGCCGAAGAATTCGACGTCGAGCGTGCCGATCATGCCGTGGGGTCCCGCCGACACGGCGGTGCAGCGTTGCGGCGATTTTGTCGAGTAGTCACGTCCATTTGCGGCGACACGGATCGCTGCGGCCGAACCGGTGCCACGTCCGTCGCGGCGGACGTCGGCCCTGGTATTGCGATCCGCCCTGATTTCCACAGTTGCGCGCCCTTCGTTCTCTGTCCTGTACTCGTTCGCGGGCAGGAGGGCGGATCCGGATGGAGGCGCGAACGAGCGGGCCGGCGCGGCAGCGGCCAGCCGGAACGACGTCCGACCGGCAGCGGCTTGACACTGGTCAACGCGCCGGACGCCCTGGTTGTCCAGGAGTTCGGTCGGCATGGGTGGTTCCGCACGCCTCGGGACGCGCTGGTTCGAGGCGCGGTGTGAGGCTGCTCACATTGCAGGCCGTCCGTATCACCCAAAGTGGCGACGGATTAGGAAAGTCCACGCGTGACACGGACAACGGGTCTGGTTGCCGGACTGCGCGTCCTGCAATAGCCTGACCGCGACAGTGACCGAGATGCGGGATCCACGCGACATTGTTCACATGATCCTCGAGTCGGGACCGAGCGGCCTGGTCCTGGTGGACGGCGTGGCGCGCATCGTTTTCGCGAACGAGCACGCCGAGGAGCTGCTCGGCTACGCGCGCGGCGAGCTCGTCGGCCAGCCGGTCGAGTGTCTGGTCCCGGATCGCTTCCGCGACGGCCATCCGGATCTCCGCCGGGTGTTCGACCTGTCGCCGCGCGACCGGCCGATGGGGATGGGGCGCGACCTGGCGGCGCGCCGCAAGGACGGCAGCGAGTTCCCGGTCGAGATCGCGCTCAAGCCGATGACGGTCGACGGGCGCGCCTATGTGCTGGCCGAGCTGGTCGACATCACCGAGCGCAAGCGCACCGAGGACCGCCAGCGGCTGCTGATCGGCGAGCTCAATCACCGCATCCAGAACCTGTTCGCCGTGATCCAGTCGGTGGCGCTGTCGAGCCTGTCGGGCGAGCGGCCGTTGCGCGAGGCGCGCGACGTGTTCATCGATCGCCTGCAGTCGCTCGGCCGCGCCTACACGTTGATGACCGAGCAGGAGTGGCGCGGTGCGCCGTTGCGTCAGATTCTCGCCTCCGAGACGTCGGCCTTCGCGGACCGCGTCACCCTCGACGGCGTGGAGGTGATGGTGAAGCAGAACGCGGCGCAGAGCTTCGCGCTGCTGCTGCACGAGCTCACCACCAACGCCGTGAAGTACGGGGCGCTGTCGGCGCCCGAGGGCAGCATCGCGGTGCGCTGGAGCGTCGAGCGCGATCTGCGACCGATGGCCTTCGTGCTGTCGTGGCAGGAGGACGGCGGCCCGACCGTCGCCCCGCCGACCCGCAGCGGCTACGGCCGCAAGATCATCGAGGACACGATGCGGCGGATCGGCAAGCATTCCATCGAGTATGCGCCGCAGGGCCTGAAGTATCGCATGGAAGCGCCGCTCGAGAAGGTCGGCTGGGTGGTCGACGACTCGACGATCTGAGTGCTCGATACGTCACCGGTCGCTCACGTCATCCAGATCCTGAATAATGCGATCTGGCGTGACGTGATACCGGGCTAGAGCGGTTCGTTGCCCAGGCGACACGGATTTGTCACGATCGGTGGTTGAGCGTCTAATTTACCGCGGCTAAGTCGTCCGAATAAGGTACTGTTTTATTCGTTGAAGGTCGTTGTCGTGCATCTCGCGCCGTGAGCGCCATATTTTCATGAGTTGGAACACCGAACTCGCTTATTTCGTGACGCCGAAGTCCGGCCCGATGCGCCCGATGCGCACGCTGGTGGACGTGAACCGGGCGTTGCTCGACGACCTGCCGTTCGTATCCCGGCTCCGTCCGCACTGGGCCGCGGTGGCGCGGCTGCTGCTGATCGCCTCCGACACGGGATCGACAATCGACGTTCGCTTGGCGACCGACGCGCTGGTCCGCGCGCTCGAGACCGAGGGGTGGATGACGCGGGCGCGCGGAACCGTCGCGCTGTCGCCGTCCGACAAGACGCAATCGCCGGCGGAGCACATCCCAGTGTCGACATCCGCATCGAGCTCCGGCGTCGTCACGACCAGGCCTGCCGCGACGTTGCCTGCCACGCCCATGCCTGCCACGCCCATGCCGGCCACGCCCATGCCTGCCGCTGTCATCCCTGCTGCGACCACGCCTGCCGCGATGGTGGCCGGCGCGACCCCGATGGTCATCGCGGTCGAGCCGCGCCGTGACGCCGCAGCCGACGGGTGTGCGGCACCGGCCGTCGTCGCCGGGCCGCCAGTCTTCGAGCAAACGGTCTTCGAGCAACCGGTCTGCGAGGCACCAGTCTTCGAGCAACCCGTCTCCGAGCCACCGATCTTCGGTGCGCCCGGGTATCGGCCGGGCGGGGTCGTCGGCCCGGCCGCGCGGGCGCTGGACGCCAGCGACGATCTGCCGGGCCTGATCCTGCGGAAGCTGCCGGGCGCTCCGGCGCGCGCCGGCGCGCCGAGCGGGGCGATCGGCGGCCGTCACGGTCGCGGGATGCGGCGGCCGGCCGACACGAAGCTGTAGCCCTGGGTGCCCTGGACGGCGACCATCACGGCCTCGATCACCGGCTCGGCGTCGGCAGCCGGCGCCGCCCAGTCGACCACGAAGCTCGCGCCGATGCCGCCGCGCACGTCCTCCTGGGCGATCACCACCTGCATCGACGCATAGGGCTTCAACGCCACCGGCTTGTCGAGCGTCCGCTCGACCAGCCGGCCGGCCTGATCACGATACTCGACCGCCTCGATCACCAGCACGTCCTTGGCCGAGGCGTTGTGGATCGATAGAAGGCCGGAGAAATTGATCTTGGTGCGGCCGCCGCCGGCGATGACGGTCGAATGCAGCGGAACCAGCGTGCGGCCGCGCGCGGCCGGCGGTCCGGCCGGCACCGTGGCGGTCGCGTCGGGCAGCAGCATCACGGCCTGCTCGGCGCGGGCCGGACACGGCGCCACGAGCCCGGCGATCAGGACGACCGCCAGCAGGGACGCGCCGAGCGCGAGCGCGCCGACGCGGGAGCGATGCGGGGCGGACGGCACGGTTGCCTCCTCCAGATGAGCCGGCCGGTGGACGACCCCGGCCGGCGACGCGACGGCGCGAACCGACCTCAGCAGCACAGCCCGTCGACAGCGCAGCCGCAGCGGCCGTAGACGAGGTGCGGATACCAGTAGGCGGTCTTGGCGTCGCCCCGTGGCCCGTAGGGATAGACCTTGGTGCGCACGGCCCTGCCGTAGATCGCCGGCACGCCGTAGACCCAGCCGGCTTGAGGCACGGACCAGGTCGGCGGGGTCCAGGTCCGAACGACCACGAAGGAGCCGACGAAGGTCCGGTCGCGACGATGGCCGGCTTCGGCCGGCATGGCCACGGCGACGCTCGCCAGCCCGGCCAGGAGCGCGGCGAGCCGGGCGGCGCTCCCGCGGGCGCGGGGGCGACGTCGGAGGGCGGGGGTCTCGGTCGGCCGTTCGGCGGAGAGCTCGACGGATGTCATGGCGCGGTCCAGTCCTCGGGTTCGAGTCGGGGGCTCTGCGGCATCGACCGACTATAGCCGAGGCGCGCCCGGACGACACCGCACGTGCACGTCGTGGGCGGAGTGCCGCTCGTCCATCGCGCCGCGTGCTCGGCCTCGCACGCGCCGAGCACCACCAGCGTGCGGCCGCGGAGGCGCGCCGAAGATCGACAGCTCACCGGGCCGAGACGACCCCGGCCCGCCTCCGGCCGACGCTCAAACGCTCGCGTGTCCGCTGGCGATCCGCGGACGAGGCGGGGGGCGCGCGCGGCCGAGCTCGAAGGCGCCGCCGGCGAAGAGCGTGCCGAGGATCGTCAGCCACAGCGCCCACGGCTGCGGGGCGTCCGGGGCGGCGGGCTCCGGCTGCTTCTCGAGCCGCATCCCGGTGACCACGGTGGGGGCCGCCGTCGGGATCTCGGCCGCGGCGTCCGGCGTCGCGTCGCTCGCGGTCGCGGACGGGGCCGCCGCGAGCAGGCCGAAGCCCGCGGCCTTGGTGGCGACGAACTCGGCGAACTTCTGATTCTCCACCAGCAGGTCGCGGCTCGCGGCGATCTCGCGATGCGTCTCGACGAGGCGCTTCACCACCTCCTCGGGGGCGTCCCAGTAGCCCTTGCGGACCGCCTCCAGCATGCGCTCGCTGATCTGGGCGAGCGCCGCAGGGTGGTGCTGCATGAAAAAGTCCTTCAGGCCGAGCTGATGCTTGTCTGCGACGTAGACGTCGTGGAACTCCTGCCACTGGTCGGCCCGCACGCTGCCCGGGTCCATCACGGCCCAGCCCCAGAAGTTGTTCACCCCCTCCAGCATGCGGTTGGCGCCGGCGTAGCGCTCGTTCATCAGCTCCTTGACGTAGCGCGGATGGAAGTTGCGGCTGCGCAGCTCGGTGCTCATGAACTGCGCCACCGACTGGTTCCTCGCGTCGCGCGGATTGCGCAGGTCGCTGATCACGAGATCGGGGGTGCGCCCTTCGAGATGGCGGACCGCGAGCGCGAGCCCGCCCAGATACTCGAACGGATGGTCGATCGAGACGATGCCGTGCGCGTTGGAGGAGCGCGACAGCACGGCGGCCTTGGTGCCCTTAAGGGCCTCGGCGAACAGGCCGAGCGCGCCGATCTTGACGTTGCGGGTGTCGGGATCGTTGCCGAAGGCGTAACCCATGCGCGACAGATAGGTGGTCGCGAGCGTCCCCTCGCTCTCCCACGATCCCGAGGCGAGCGTCGCCTCCGGCAGGTTGGTGCCGTAGACGCCCGACTCGTTGCCGAACAGGCGCACGCGGGCGAGCCGGGCCGCGCGCTCCGGCGCGATCCCCTTGTCGATCAGCATCTGCGTGACGCGACGGCTCGCGGCGGCGAGCGGGTTGTCGGGCTCGTCGAGCGCTGCGACCGTGTCGACGGCGCCCTGCAGCAGCGCCGCTAGCTCCGGCAGGTTGTCGCGATAGAGCCCGGTGATCGACAGCACTGTGTCGACGCGCGGCCGCCCGAGGTCCTCGCGCGGCACCACCTCGACGCCGGTCACGTCGCCGCGCTGGTTCCACACCGGGCGGACGCCGAGCAGATGCAGGGCCTGCGCCTCCATCACGCCGAAATGGTTCAGCGTCTCGGTCTGCCACATCGACAGCGCGATCTTGTCGGGGGCGACGCCGTGCTTGGCGCTGTAGTCCGCGATCAGCGCGTCGGCGAGCGTGCGGCCGGCCTCCCAGGCGGCCCTGGTCGGAATCTTGCGCGGGTCGAAGCCGTAGATGTTGCGGCCGGTCGGCACGGCGTCCGGATTGCGGATCGGATCGTTGCCGGTCGAAGGCGGCACGAAGCGGCCCGAGAGCGCCTTGACGAAGCTCTCCATCTCCATCGGCTGTGTGATGTTGGCGAAGTGCCGGCGCGCGTCTGAAAGGAACGGCCGCACCGGCTCCGGGAAGCCGCCGAGATCGGCGTTCTCCACCACGGCGCGGCGCAGCGCCGTGAAGGCCTCCTCGCCCTGCAGCGTGTCGTAGGGCTCGGCCAGAACCTCGGCCGGATCCTGGCCCCAAGCCTTCAGATAGTCGGGGCCGAGGATCTGCAGCACGGTGGTGAGCGTCTTGTCGGTGTCGGCGACGCGCCCGAAGGTGTGCAGGCCGAGCGGCTGCGGCAGGGCGCCGAGCGTGTGCAGATGCTTGTGGACCTTGTCGAGGAAGCCGTCGACGTCGCGGGCCGCGTCCGCCTCCGACAGCCCGATGTCGCGGACGAGGCCGAGCTTGCTCGCCTGCGCGATCACCTGGCGCCGCACCGCCTCCTGGACGGCACCCTCGGCGCCGCCGGTCGCCTGGTGCAGCAGCTCGTGGAACGCCGTGAACGCGCCGTAGAGGCCGGACGGCGCGAAGGGCGGGGCGTTGTGGGACACCGTGACGGCGCGGCCGCGCCGCCGCGCGATGATCGCTTCGCCCACGTTCGCGATCGTGTAGGGATAGATCACCGGGATGTTGCCGATGGTGGTCTGGGTGTCGTCGCCGACGGCCGGCGCGCGCTCCTTGCCGGGCGCCCATTCCTGGGTGCCGTGGGTGCCGAGATGCACGATGGCGTCGGCCGCCATCTGCGTCGTCACGCCGAGATAGACGGCCCGGTAGGCGTGATGGAGCGGCCGCTTCTTGTCGTGGGTGATGTCGTCCTCCTGGTCGCGCCGGCTGCCGCGCAGCGGCTGCGGCAGGATCACGAGCTTGCCGATCTTCCAGCGCGGCACGACGAAGTCGACGCGGTCGCCGTCCTTCAGGGTCAGGTAGGTGTCGTCCGGTGTCCCCCACGCCGCCTGCGTGGCGGCCTGCGTCTCGGCCGGCAGGCCGGCCAGGAACGCCCGGTAGTCGGCGAGCGGCACGCGCTCGGCGAGGCCGTCGGCGAGCAGGGCGCGCAGCTCGCGGTCGTCCTTGGTGCGGTAGTAGGGCCGGATCAGGCGTTTCATGGTGCTGATCACGGTCGCCTCGTCGACGGCCGGCGCGTCGTAGCCTTCGCGCCGCAGCCGGTCGACGATCTCGACGATGCTGGCCGGCACGTTCAGGTAGGACGCGGAAAAGTTCTCCTCGCCGGCCGGGCTGTTCCAGACGAAGATCGCCACGGTCTTGTCGGCGTTCGGCTTGCGCCGCAGCGCCGCCTGGCCGAGCACGCGGGCGACCAGCGCGTCCGCCTGCTCGGGTATCACGGCGAGCTTCTCGTCGCTGCGCCGGCGCGCCGTGACGAGCGTCGGGTCGATGCGGCCGGCGGCCTCCGATAGCGAGTAGAACACGCCCTGCAGCCGCACCGGATAGGCGTCGTCCTTGCGCCAGTCCTCCTCGTAGCCCTCGGTGTAGGGCAGCACCTGGATGACCGGCCGGTCGAGCGCTGCCATCCATTCGCGCTGCTCGTCGACGTTCGTGTAGACGCCCGTGAACGAGACGAGCGCGTCCGGCACGGTGCGGCCGTCCTGCTGCAACAGCGGCAGCGTCTTGCGGCCGTTGTTCGGATCCCAGAACGGCAGCGCCATGGCGCCCTTCGCCTCGATGCGGCGGATCACGTCGTCGACGTGATCCGTGGTGTTGTTGACCAGCTCCGATCGATGGAAGCCGACGCCGATCACCGGTTGGTCCGGCCGCGGCGCCCGCCAGGCCAGGTACTCGGGGAGCGTCGCGAAGACGCGCTGCGGTGCGTCGGGATGGTAGATCGCCAGCTCGGGCAGCAGCACGGGCGCCGCCGCGGCCTCGCCCGGCCGGCCGAACAGGTCGACCCGGACATAGTCGAGCAGGGCGCGGACATTGGCGTCGCCGCCATTGGTCCAGTAGGCGTGGATGCGCTCGGCCGCCTGCGGGGAGAGGCCGCGGGTGAGGTCGGGCCGCCGCCACATCATGCCGCCCCACACCTTGCCCGGGAAGGCCGCGAGCGGCGCCTTCAGGCGCGCCACCATCGGCACGAAGGTGGTCTCCATCACCCAGTCGAGCAGCACCAGATCGCGGCCGCGCAGCACATCGGCGATCGCGGCGTCGTCGAGCTTGTCGACCATCACGTAGTCGAGCGTCATGCCGCGCTCGCGGGCGAGCGCCTCCATCAGCCTGCCCTTGCCGGGATTGGACGGGAACGGCGCCAGTACGGCGATCGACAGCGGCGCCGGCGTCTCCTGGGCGAGGACTGGTCGCAGGGCGAGCGGCACGGCCGCCAGCACCAGGGTCATGATCGTGATCACGAGGTGCGGCAGCCGCATGGCGGTCATCCTTCGAAGGTCGTCAGTTGAACGTCTTGCTGAAGCCGGCGAAGAAGGCGCGGCCGGCGCCCGGATAGACGAACGGCGTGCCGCCCGGCGTGGTCGGCGCGTCAGCCGAGCGCAAGAGCGGCGCGAAGTCGCTCACATAGGCGACGTCGCCGAGGTTGCGGCCCTCGGCCCACACGCTCCACGACCTGTCCGGTGCCTTCCAGCCGACGCGGGCGCCGTAGAGCGTCGAGGCCGGCGCCACGAAGGCGTCGCCGCCGGAGTTGTCGAACGTGGTCCAGCGCTCGCCGACGAAGCGGATGTTGCCGGCGGCGAAGAAGCCGGCCGGATGCCGGTAGCCGAGCTCGGCGAAGGCCTGGTGGCGCGGCGTGAGTGGCATCTGCGCATTGCCGAAGGTCGGATCGTCGACGAAGCGGGAGTCGATGAACGTGTAGGTGATGTCGAGATGGACATGGTCACCCGCGGCGAGGACGTCGACGACGGGCCGCGTCTTGAAGCCGGCCTCGACGCCGGTGCGGCGCGTCTTGTCGACGTTGAAGGCGACCAGGCTGTTGGCGTTGCTGCAGGCGAACTGGCCGCGCAGCTGCGCCTGCTGAGCCGCCGTGAAGCGCGACAGCGGGATGAAGTTCAGCGCGCAGGCGGACAGGATCTCGTCGTTCAGCCGCATGTCGTAGACGGCGACGTCGTAGCGGAAGCGGTCCCAGCCGCCGCGCACGCCGATCTCGCCCGTCCAGGCGCGCTGCATGGCGAGGTTGTCGATCATGTTCAGCGTGCCGGCACGCAGGCCGTTGACGGTCTGCTGCAGGGTCAGGAGCGAACTGATGTCGCCGGCGTTCGGCACCTCGGTGCTGCGCGCGATGTTGGCGTAGACGAAGTGGTTCGGCTGATACTCCCAGTTGACGCCGAACTTCGGATTGAAGGCGGAGAAGTCGCGCTCGTAGTTGCGCAGCCCGTTCGACGAGGCCGGGCCGATGCCGACCCCGCCGGCCGGGCTCGCCTCGGTGCCCGACGCGATCCGCGGGCCCGCATAGCCGTCGTGATAATTGCGGTCGGTCCAGAACGCCTGGGCGCCGGTGAACAGCTTCACGCGCGGCATCACCTCGATCGCCGCCTCGCCGTAGCCCTCGTGGAACCAGGCGTGGAAGGCGTCGTCGTAGACCAGCGACGCCTTGGTCGTGCCGCGCGTGCCCTTGGCCCACTGATAGGTCTTGTAGCTCGCGTCCTCGTAGGTCGGGCGATAGCCGAAGACCAGCTCGGTCGGCCGGCCGATCAGCTCGTTGCGGTTCTCCAGGCGCAGCGAGACGCCCCAGTCGGTCCACACCACGTCCTGGATGCCGGCGGACGCGCTCGGCAGGTGGTCGAAGGCGGAGCGCAGGAAATACGGCGCGATCTCGACCGAGGTCTGGTCCGAGCGGATCACGGTCTTGTTGACGACGCGCTGATACTCGTAGTTCGCCCGCAGGTCGTAGGGGAACGAGGTCTTGTTCGGGTCGTAGCCGGACTGGCGATAGCGCGAGAGCTGGCTCAGCGGCACCGAGGTCGGCAGCTCCTGCAGGTTCTTGCCGATCGCCACATAGGTGCGGTTCTCGATGTTGTCGGTCGGCTGCCAGCCGAAATTGCCGCTGAAGCGCGGCGCGTAGTTGCGCGAGTTGAACTCGTAGCCGCCGTCGAAGTGGTCGTTGACCTGGACGTAGAAGTCGTACTTGTCCTTGAAGCCACCGAGCTCGATCTGGCTCTCGCGGAAGCGGTTGCTGCCGACCGCCGTGGAGATCGTCGCGCCCGGCGCGGTGCGGCCGGTCTTGGAGACGAGGTTCAAGGCGCCGCCGGTGGCGAGCGCGCCGTAGCGCAGGCTGCTCGCGCCGCGATAGACCTCGATGTAGTCGGTCGATTTCAGATCGAGGAGCGGCAGCGTGACGCCGGTGACGAGCCGGCCGAGCGGCACGCCGTCGGCGAAGGCGCGCACGCCGCGGCCGCCGCGCGGCCCGGCCTGCGACGTGTCGCTGCCGCGGATCGAGATCGATCCGAGGCTGTTCTCGCCGCCGCGCTGGCCGATCAGCACGCCCGGCACCTCGTCGAGCACCTGGCGGAGATTGGACTTGGTGCCGGGATCCTGCTGCGTCACCGAGACCACCGACTCGGCGCCGGGGCGGCGCAGCGCGCGGCGCGCCTGCAAGGCATAGGGTGGCGGGTTGACCGGCTGGGTCTGCGCCGCCCCGTCGGCCGTGCCGGAGCCGGTGCCCGCGACCGGCACGGCCGTGGCGGTGCTGCCGCTGCGGGGGCCGCGCGCCGTTCCCGAGGCGGGCCGCGCCGGCGTCACGCGCGGCTTCGGCACCGTCACCACCACGGTCTCCAGCAGCACCGGCTCGCTCGCGCCCGCGCCGCCGGCGCCGCTCGTGGCGCCCGATGACGCCGGCGTCGCCGGTGGCGGCTCGGCCGTCTGGGCGAGAGCGGCTGCGGGCAGCAGCGCGACCGTGGACAGGAGAACGGCGTTCAGGGACATGCAGGCGATACGCATGGCGGGCCTCACGGCGAGGGCGATGGCGGAACGGGGCGGGGCGAGGGGAGGGGGCCGCGCGGGGCGGCCGGGCCCGATGGCATCCGGCGGCCGGGCGTCGCGGCCGGGGCGCCGCCGGACGGCGCAGTCTCGGGCACGTAGACGAAGGAGCCGTCCTTCAGCCGGTAGGCGATGCCGGCCCGCACGCCCTCGCCGCTGCCGATCTCCTGCGTCGACGTGTAGGTCTCGATCTTCTCGCCGTCCTTGACGACGATCTGCATGTCGGGCCGGCCCGGGTTCTTCACCGCGACGGCCGTCTCGGACGCGAACGGGTTGAGCGGGTTGACGGCGATGATCATCATCAGCGCGCCGATCATCACCAGGAACACGTCGACCAGGTTGACCACCGAGAGGATCGGGTCGAGCTCCTCGTCCTCTTCGAGAATGCGCAGCGTCATGGCCGGGCCTCGATCCGCCGCTTCACCGCGACCAGCTCCTCGGCGCACCAGCGCCGCCGCACCGAGGCGATCCAGAAGCACAAGCAGGCGGCGGCGAGCGCCAGCACCACGGCCGCAAAGGCCGAGCGCAGAAGCTCGCTCATCTGGGCGACGTCGTTGCGGGTGAGGGCGACGAGCGCCGGCCCCATCGGGATCAGCGTGGCGATCAGCCCGAGCATCGGCGTCACCCGGGTCGCCACCCGGATCAGCTCGAGCTGCTTCATGGCGGCGACGTCGAGCTCGTCGAGCGTCAGCGCCGGATCGTCCGCATAGCGCCGCGCCAGCGGGTAGCCGCCGCCGAGCGCCCCGAAGCCGCCGGCCGCGGGCGTGCGGAAGCCGCGGCGGCCGCGCCACCGCAAGGCCCATTGCACGACGAGCCGCCCGCTCTCGAACAGCGAGAGCAGGAACAGCGCCTGGATGGCGAGCTGGACGGGGGTCAGCAGCAGCTCGGAGAGCTGCGTAAAGAACGACATGGCACGACTCCGCGGGCGCTTTCCGACCGTCCGGCCCTTGGGTCTCCGACGGTCGGCGCCTCGATCCTGAATTAAATGTTATATCGTAACAATCTCGGCGCGATTGCAAGAGCGGATGAGCCCTGCCGGGTTAGCTCCCGGACGCTGTGATATTTCTGCATCGCGACCGGAGAGCCCGACCGGCTCTGTCTCGGCTTCGAAGGCTCCTGCTCGTCTCTCCGGACGCCGTGGAGCAGGCAATTCCTTCGCAGCTCGTCGCGCAGCCGCCCGTGCGCCTCGATGAGCAGCACCGAGGTGGCGCCCAGCTCGAAGAAGCTCTCAGTTGGCGGGATGTCGGCGCGGCCGAGCAGTCGGCCGAACACGGTGGCGATCCGGCGTTCCAGCAGCGACGCGGGTCCTGCCGACGGCGCCGCGGCGGCGAGCACCGGCAGGGCGCGGCGGTCGATCTTGCCGTTGACGGTGAGCGGCGGCGAGCTCGCCGGACTCGGCGTCCGCACACATCGTCTCCAGCTGTTCCGTCCGCGCGGATGCCGTGATGGCGCGCTGATCGCGACGGCCGGATCGGCGCGGTCGTGAGCCGTCGGTCTCGCAGTTCCGGAAAAGCCCGGCCTTGCACCCCGGCCGCCTTCGTGCTCATTTGAAGGCGTCTTCGGTGCCTCTCGTCGAGAGGTGAAACGGGAATGCGGTCCGGCGAACGTTCGTCACACGAGCGTCTCGCCAATGCCGCAGCTGCCCCCGCAACTGTAGACGGATCGTCGCCGATCGGAGCCACTGGGACGCCATCAGGCCATGTCCCGGGAAGGTGATCGGAGACCATGATCCGTGAGCCAGGAGACCGGCCGAAGACGCTGGTCCATTCCGTTCGACGGCGGGTCGAAAGGGGAGCGCTAATGATCATCGAATTCTGATTCCGCTTTTCACGTGATCGGTCCGCGCACGATCGGCATCGGGTCGGTCGGTGGCGCGAATGCCCGTGCGGCCTTGCCGTTCGAGCGAAGCCGATCGTCATCCGCATCCGCGGCGCATCGCGTCGGCGGGCGATGTCGCTTGCCGGCAGAACCTCTGCCGCGCATTTCGCGCTGGTGACGACGTCGCCGCTGCGCTCGCTGTTGCTCGGGCCTCGCATGCAGCCGAAGGACACCACCACCAACGAAGCCTTCAAGGGCTTCACCAACACGGCCTGTCCGTTCCTGCCCTGCCACACGGGCGTGCGCGGACAGTTCAACTGCCTGTTCTGCTACTGCCCCTTGATCGCTTACCGTTGTCCCGGTCCTTACAAGGTCTTTACCGATCGCAATGGGATCCGCCGCAAGGACTGCTCGGATTGCACCCTGCCGCACAACGGCTACGGCGGCGCCTGGAATTTCATCCAGAAGTGGCTCGAGCGGCCCGTGGTCTGGGACGGACACGAGCAGACGCGGCGTTATCAGATGAAGCCTCCTCGGACCAGATCATGACCATCGACGTCAATGCCCAGATCGCCGGCCTCGTCTCCCGCATCGCCTTCACGCCCGCCGCATTGCCGCTGCCGCGCCGCGCCCGCTCCTTGATGATCCAGGGCACCGCCTCGGATGTCGGGAAGAGCATGGTGGTGGCCGGCCTCTGCCGCGCTTTCACGCGCCGCGGCCTCGTGGTGCGGCCGTTCAAGGCGCAGAACATGAGCAACAACGCCGCCGTCGCGGCCGACAGCGATCTCCCCCCGGGACCGGATGGAGAAATCATCTACGGCGAGATCGGCCGGGCCCAGCATCTGCAGGCCCGCGCCTGCAAGGCGGCGCCGTCGATTCACATGAACCCGGTGCTGCTGAAGCCGCAGACCGACATCGGCTCGCAGGTCGTCCTGCGCGGGCGCGTGCTCGGCAACTGCCCGGCCCGCATCTATCACCGCATGCGCCACGGCATGATGCCGGCGATCCTCGACTCACTCGACCGGCTGCGCGCCGAGGCCGACCTGGTGCTGGTCGAGGGCGCCGGCTCGGGCGCGGAGATCTACCTGCGCCGCTCCGACATCACCAACATGCACCTCGCCGAGAAAGCCGACCTGCCGGTCGTGATTCTCTCCGACATCGACCGCGGCGGCACCATGGCGGCGCTCGTCGGCAGCCACGCGCTGCTCGATCCGGCCGACCGCGCCCGCGTGGTGGGATACATCGTCAACAAGTTCCGCGGCGACTTCTCGCTGTTCGATCCCGGCGTCAAGACCATCACGGCGCAGACCGGCTGGCCGTTCCTCGGCGTGTTGCGCTGGTTCCCGATCGCCGACCGGCTGCCGGCGGAGGACTCGCTCGCGCTGGAGCGCTCCGCCGAGTTCGGCGGACGGGGCCTCGTCGTCGCGGTGCCGCGGCTCTCGCGCATCGCCAATTTCGACGACCTCGATCCGCTCGCCGCCGAGCCGGGCGTCGCGCTGCGTTTCGTCCAGCCCGGCAATCCGATCCCGGTCGACACCGACGTGATCATTCTGCCCGGCTCGAAGGCGACACGCACGGATCTCGACGTGCTGCGCCGCGAGGGCTGGGACATCGACATTCTCGCTCATGCGCGCCGCGGTGGCCGCGTGATCGGCCTGTGCGCCGGCTTCCAGATGCTCGGCCGCGTGGTGCGCGACCCGCAGGGCATCGAGGGCGCGCCTGGCGAGACGGCCGGCCTCGGCCTGCTCGACGTCGAGACCGAGATCGGCGACGACAAGCGCCTCGTCGACATCGACGCGGTGGATCGCCTCAGCGGCTGTCGCGTCACCGGCTACGAGATGCACATGGGGCGCACCACGGGGCCGGGTCTGTCACGACCGTGGCTGATGCTGGACGACGGGGCAGGGCGCGCCCGGCCCGAGGGCGCCGTGTCGGCCGACGGCCGCGTCGCCGGCGCCTATGTGCACGGCCTGTTCGGCGCCGATGCGTTCCGCGGCCACTGGCTCCGGTCGGTCGGGGCGCAGGCGTCCGGTCTCGACTTCGCGCAGCGCACCGAGGCGGCCATCGAGGCGCTCGCCGACCACTGCGAGGAGAACCTCGATCTCGACGCGCTCCTCGCGCTCGCCCGCTGACTGCGGGTGTAGCGAGGGCTATGGCGGCCGATCGACGGATCGTTCCGACACTGCGGTCTCTGCATTCCGGAGGAGGTCCACTGATGACATGGGCTATCGCGTCGCGGCAGAATGGTGCCGTCAGCGCCGGCGCGTGTCGCTCTGCTCGTCGTCCGGCATCTGCGGATTGCCGGCGGCCCGGCGCGGGCTCGCCGTCGCCGCGTGCTCGCGGGCGCGGTTTGCGAGGGCCGCTCGATGCTGCTTGGTCCGACCTCTCGCGTGCCGATGCGCGGCTGATCACGCCGACATGGCCGAGCGCCTGGAAGAACGTCGTCGGCCGCTCGAACCCCGTGCCGGCGAGAACGCATGTGAGCCGTCCGCCGTCGATCGGATGCCAGTTGCCGGCGATCCGCTCGAGCATGCCGTCGGCCTCGGCCGCCACGGCGCCGCCGCGGATCGCCCAGCGGCGATAGGCGGTCGCGGTCGTCGCGGCGGTCGCGGTGTCGACGGTCGCGTGATCCATCAGGACCAGCGGTGCCCCGGGCCGCAGCGCCGCCGCGATGTCGCGGAAGAAGGCGAGCTTGGCGCCATCGATGGCGGTGATCCCGGCGATCTTGCCCTGCGCGGCGGGCCCGGAGCCGGGCTGAGCACCGCGAGATTGCCGGGCAGCATCAGGCCGAGGCTGGCGCCGAGCGTCACCATGGCGGCGACCATGGTCCGACAGTCGGAGGCGAGTGAAACGGACGTTGATCCCGCGCAGCGCCGGTTCGGCGACATTGTCGGACATGCACAGGCGGCCGATGTCGGGGACGCGGGTGAGCGCGGCCCCGCGCTTCAGCGCGTCGTCGATCGGCTTGGCAGTCTGGCTCTCGGCGGAGAGTTCGGTGCGCTGGCGGCGATCCAGGCGTGAAGCCCGGTGATGAGCAGCCGGCTCCGCCGTTCGGCACACGGCATCCGGGCTGGTGTCGGTCGCGAGGACCTCGATTCGCCGCGGCCGCCGACCATTTGCGTGCCAACGGTCAACGAGGAGCGGCCGGCTCGGCGACAGGATTCGGAGAATTCTTTTGATTACAGTGGTTTGAATGGTCGGAGCGGAGAGATTTGAACTCTCGACCCCCAGTCCCCCAGACTGGTGCGCTAACCGGGCTGCGCTACGCTCCGAGCGGCCGGGACTATAGAGAGGCGGCCGGGCCCGCGCAACCGGTCCGGATGTCTCGTCGGCGGGCTGCGGGGCCGGTCTGCAAGGCGCGCGTCGTCGGCGAGCCGTGCAGGGGGCGAGCCGTGCAGAGGGCTGGCAAGCGGGCCAGCAGGGGGAAGGGACCGGCATGCCCGGGGCGCCGAGTCGCCGTCTCCACGGGCGTTCCGAGCGGCGGTGAGGTCGACCGGCGAAACTCCGAGCGGCGCTCCGGAGGAGGGGGTGAACGCGGTTCCCCGGTGAAATCGCGCGGGTTCCGCTGCCACTTGCGACAAGGCGGCGGCGACCGCGACACAGCGCGACCACAACGCGGCGACCTCGCGGCAACGTGTGCGGACCGCGCCTCCCGTTAAGCTAAAACCAACGCCGGTCGCGTAGTAGTCGGTGTCTCGGGCGCGCCCCCTCGGGTCGCGAGAGCGGCCGTGCGCCCGCAGGAGGATTCATGACCCAGGCCGTTTCCGTGAAGGCGAACGGCGCCGTGTCGGCGCCGCAGGGCGCCGCGATGGCGCCGGATGCGACGCCGCCGCAAGGTGCCACGACGTCGCCGGACACGGCGAAGCCGCAGGGCGCCTCGATCTCGGCCGGCTTCTGGGACGAGGTCTACTCGACCAACCCGATCTACTCGAAGGAGCTCTCCGACGAGGCCCGCGAGGCGATCCAGGCGGCGGCCGCCTGGTTCGGCGACCTGTCCGGCAAGACCGTGCTGGATCTCGGCTGCGGCGCCGGCGCCTCGTCGCTGCTGCTCGCCGAGATCGGCGCGGACGTGATCTCGGTCGACGCCTCGCCGGTGGCGATCGCCTCGCTGACCGAGCGCTGCCGGGCGCGCGGCGTGACGCGGGTGCGGCCGGTCGTCTGCGACGCGATGACGATCGACACGCTGGGGCCGGTCGACTTCGTCTACGGCTCGATGATCCTCCACCACCTCGAGCCGTTCGGCGAGTTCTGCCAGGCGCTGCGCCGGACCATCCGTCCCGGCGGCCGCGCCTTCTTCTGGGAGAACAACGCGGCGAGCGATCTGCTGCTGTGGTTCCGCAAGCACGTGGTCGGCAAGCTGTGGGTGCCGAAATACGGCGACGAGCACGAGTTCCCGCTGACCCCGTCGGAGATCGCGACCCTGCGCGGCGTGTTCGAGGTGACGACCGAGCATCCGCGCATGGAGTTCTTCGCGCTCGCCTCGCTCTATCTGCTGCGCGGCCGCCTGATGAAGCCGATGGCGGCGATCGACGACTTCCTGTTCCGCCACGACATCGGCACCCGCTACTCGTATCAGCAATACGTGCGGGTGCAGGGCTGAGGCTGGGCCCTGGTCATTCCGGGGCGGCGCGCCGCGCCGAACCCGGAATCCAGTCCAAAATGCGGAATGCAATCGAGAATGTGGAGTCCGCCGCTGGATTCCGGGCTCGCGCCTGAGCCTGCGCCCTTACGGCGCGACGCGCCGATCCGGGTGGCGCGCCCCGGAATGACGGACGTCTCCGCGATTAAGATGCGTCTCGCACGCCCGGCTGCGGCCGGCGATACGCCACCGGATCGGGCGGCGCCGGGGCGACGCGACCGGCCGCGATCAGGCCCCAGACGATCCCCATGATCAGGAAGTAGTGGCGCCAATGCGCCACGTCGATGATCCAGCTCTCGCCGACCTCGCCCACGAAGGTCGCGTAGGCGGCGATGAAGATCGGCTGCCAGGGCGTGCGCACGAAGGCGTGGCGCAGCCCGATCACCAGCGTCAGCACGGTCAGGGCGAGCCAGGTCGTGCCGGCGATCCAGCCGCCGTTCATGAACGCGCTGATCAGCGAGTTGTGGGGCTCGTAAGAGAACTCCTTGGAGAACTGCAGCGGCCCGACGCCCCACGGCAGCTCGAAGACCAGGAGAGCGCCGGCGATGTGGCGACCGAACCGGCCCTGCTCGCCGGCGTCGTAGTCCTGCACCAGATTGGCACGCACCTTGAACATGTCGCCGACCACGTCGAACGACAGCAAGAGGAGCACCAGGCCGGCCAGCACCACGACCCCGATCACCGACACGAAGGTAATGCGGAAGCGGTCGCTCGCCGAGCGGGTGGTGACGTAGGTGAGGAAGAGCATCACCAGGGCCGAGACGGTGAAGTGCCCCCACGCGCCGCGCGAGAACGTGAGCAGGAGGCCGGCCGCGATCACCAGGAGCTTGAGCCCGTCGGCGAGGAGCCGGCGCAGATCGCTCGCCGAGACCATGCGCTGCAGCAGCACCAGCCCGGGCAGCACCAGGAACGGCCCGAACACGTTGGGGTCCTTGAAGGTCGAGGCGGCGCGGTCGTACAGCAGGAACTGATCGTAGCCGGGCAGCACGCGGAAGAAGGCGAGGATCGCGATCGCCGCCGTGACGAGCGCGGCTCCGATGTAGCCGCGGATCAGCATGTCGAGGCGCTGCGCCGTGTTCTGGGACAGCACCATGGCGAAGAACAGCGTCGTGATCGACAGGAAGCTCGTCACCGCCGTCCACATGGCGGTGCGCTCGAGGGTGATCACCGGCATCAGCGAGACGAGATAGCCGATGTTCTGGATCACCAGGAGCCCGAGCAGCGGCAGCAGCGTCGCCCGCAGCGTCAGCCCGGTCGCGGCGAACACCACGATGGCGATCGACACGATCAGCTCGTAGGGGGCCGGCTCGCGCTGCACGAAGCCGCTGGTGAAGGCGATCATGAAGATCAGCGCGAGACGCAGCCGCTCCACCCCCGGCGTGACGCGCGCCGGCATGCCGGCCGCCGGCATACCGGCCGCCATGGCCGGGCCGGGCAGCGGACCGGAAAGCGGCGAATCGATCGCGCTCAATAGGCGTTCTCCGTCTCGAGAAGCGCGAAGGGCGTGCGCAGCAGGATGTAGAGGTCGAACAGCAGCGACCAGTTCTCGATGTAGTACAGGTCGTGCTCGACGCGCTGCTGCAGCTTCTCGGGCGTGTCGAGCTCGCCGCGCCAGCCGTTGATCTGCGCCCAGCCGGTGATGCCGGGCTTCACCCGGTGGCGGGCGAAGTAGCCGTCGACCACGTCGTCCCACAGCTTGTTGGCGAGCGGCGCGTGGATGGCGTGCGGCCGCGGGCCGACCAGCGAGAGGTCACCGCGGAGCACGTTGATGAGCTGCGGCAGCTCGTCGATCGAGGTCTTGCGGATGAACCGCCCGACCCGGGTGACGCGGTCGTCGCCCTTGGTGACGACCCGTTTCGCATCGGGATCGGAGTGCTCGTGACGCAGCGAGCGGAACTTGTAGACCTCGATCACCTCGTTGTTGAAGCCGAGCCGGCGCTGCTTGAAGAACACCGGCCCCTTGCTGTCGAGCTTGATGGCGAGCGCTGTCGCGAGCATCACGGGCGAGATCGCGACCAGGATCAGGAAGGCCGCGACACGGTCGAACACCGACTTTATCACCAGGTTCCAGTCGGCGATCGGCTTGTCGAAGATGTCCAGCACCGGGATGTTGCCGATGTAGGAATAGGCGCGCGGCCGGAAGCGCAGGCGGTTCATGTGGGCGGCGAGCCGCACGTCCACGGGCAGCACCCACAGCTTGCGCGCCATCTGCAGCACGCGGTCTTCCGCCGTGAGCGGCAGCGACACCAGGATGAGATCCACCCGGGTGCGGCGGGTGAACTCGACCAGGTCGTCGACCGTCCCGAGCTTCGGCACGCCGGCCACCACCGAGGGCGAGCGGTCGTCGCCGCGGTCGTCGAACACGCCGCAGATGCGCAGGTCCGAATGCGCCTCGGCGCCGATGGCGCGCACCAGGGCCTCGCCCTCGCGGCCGCCGCCGACGATCACGACGCGCCGGATCAGCCGTCCCTGGTCGGCCCAGTGTCGCACCAGCCAGCCGAGGCCGATCCGGAAGGCGAACAGCACCACCATGCCGGTGACGTACCAGCCGGCCGTCCAGGCGCGCGAGAAGAAGTACTCGTGCTTGGCGAAGAAGGAGAGCGCGAGCGCGATCAGGAACACGGCCGTCCACGCCACCCACAGCCGGCCGAGCTGATAGACGTGCGAGCGAAACGCCTGCACGTTGTAGATGTCGACCATCTGGAAGGCGAGGATCGCGGCCGTCGCGACGGCGAGCTCGATGATCAGGTAGATCGGCTCGAAGCCCTCGCTCGGGTAGAGCCACACGGCGTGCACGGCGGCACCCGTGAGCACCACCAGCAGGAACTCGACGATGCGGGCGACGCCGGTCAGCACGACGGGCGAGATGGCGTCGGCGATCGGCTCCTCGGCGATCTTGCGGGCGAGCGGCCCGAGCTCGCGTGGGACGGCCGAGTGGCTGCCGGGGCGGCCGGGAGGAGCACCGTTCATCGGTGGAGCTGCGATCGCCATGTCGATGCCTCCGGGGGGCTGCGGAGCCGACCGCTCGACGGCCGCGACGGTCCGCCGTCGTTCCGCTTCCGGCATACGTAAAAATGGCCACGGTCGCGTAAACGTCGACGCTTCTCGCGCGGCATTCACATAACCTGGTAAACGACGACTAGACCGCCGGAACCAGCCGGAAGGCCCCGCCGCCCGCAGGTCCCGCGCGTCGTCCGGCCACGTGCGGACCGAGAATACGCCGTGCCGACGGCGCGTCCACCCGGGTCTCTCTCGCCTCGGGCTCGGGCGCGCGGCGCGAGCCGGTGTCCGGCTCGGCGGCCGGCGGGGCGGGTGGACCCGGCTCCCGGGTGCGCGGCGCTCGGGTCCGCGGCTCCGCGGCGGGGCGCCCGAGTGCCGTCGTGCCGAACCGCGCCGCCTTGCCGGCCAGGATCTCGCGGTAGAGCTCGTCGACGCGCCGCTGCATCGCGTCGATGTGAAAGCGCGGGCGCACCCAGTCGTAGCGCGCGGCGGCGTCGATCTGGGCCCGCACCGGATCGGCGAGCAGGGCCTGCAGGGCGCCGGCCAGGGCGTCGGGATCGCCGGGCGGCACCAGCTCGCCGGCGCGCGGTCCGAAGATCTCGGGGATGCCGCCGACCCGGGTGGCGACGATCGGCAGGCCGGCCGCGATCGTCTCCAGCACGATGTAGGGCATCGACTCGGCCCGCGACGGCACCACGACGGAACGGCCGAACGCGAAGGCTTCGCGGGTCGGGGCGGGATCGTGGAACGTCACCCGGTCGGTGATGCCGAGCGTCTCGGCCAACATCTGGTAGCGCGCCCGGCCTTCGTCCTCGGCCTGGCCGAACAGGTGGGCGGTGGCGCGGCGGCCGAACCGGCTCTGCAGCTTGGCGATCGCCTCGAGGAACACGTCGGTTCCTTTCAGCTCGCGATACATGCCGAGGAACAGGAGGTCGCGGGCGTCCGGGTGCGGGATCACCGGCTCGAACTCGGCCTCGCGCAGGCCGTTGTGGATCACCACGGCGCGGCAGCGCGGCGGGCCGATCTTCTGGCGATAGGTCTCGGCCTCGTAGGCGCTGACATGGACGAGCGCGTCGGTGACCCGCTCCAGCGCCCGCTCGATGGCGAAGTAGAACCGGCCCTCCAGCGAGCCGACCGCGTAGTGCAGGCTGCCGCCATGCGGGGCGTAGAGCACGGCGATCGGCCGCGACCGGCCGAGCCAGGCGCCGATCAGCCGGCCGTAGACGCCGCCTTTGGCGCCGTGGCAGTGGATCACGTCGGGCGCCATCGCGCCGATGTGGCGGGTGAGCCGCATCAGGGCGGCGAGATCGGCCGGCGATACGTCGCGCCGCATCGGCATGCGCGTCGCCCCGAGGTCGAGCCGGTCGGCGACGGCTGCGATCGCCGCCGCCTCGAAGTCTCCGCCGGTGCGAGAATCGCAGACGATCCCGACCGTATGGCCGGCGGCGCTCTGGGCGGTCGCGAGGTCGCAGACGTGGCGGAAGATGCCGCCGATCGGCGCGCGCACGACATGCACGATTCTCAACCGAACCGGCATGTCCATGAACCGCATCCTCCGCAGGCTCGCGTCGATTCTCGGGGGCGCCGCCGATCCGGGACCAAAGGCCGGGCAGAACCGGCCGTGAATCCATGACACCGCACACGGTCTGTCAAGGTTGAGCGGGAGTTGCGCCACGGATTCCGGGCAGGGGGTGACGATTAACCCGCCGGCAACCATAATAGAGTGTAATCGAGCCGCGTGCGTAGTCTGTGTGGTGCGGAGCTTGCAGGATGTCGTTCGGATCGGACCCCGAGGCGGTGGGCGGGCGCGGCGAGCTCGACATGCGCGCCATCGGTCGTGCGCTGTGGCGCCGCAAGTGGCTGATCGTGATTCCGACGCTGCTCGCCGCCCTGGTGGCGACCGCGGTCGTCAACGTGCTGACGCCTCGCTACAAATCGGAGACGCGCATCCTCTACGAGGGGCGCGAGAACGTCTTCCTGCGCCCGGAGGCCGATCGCAACAGCTTCGACCGCAGCGCCGCCGACCAGGAGACGATGACGAGCCAGGTGCAGCTCGTGCTCTCGCGCGACCTCGCCACCCAGGTGATCGCCGAGCTCGAGCTCGCCAAGCGGGCGGAGTTCGACCCGCTGATCGGCGGGTTGCCGCTGCTCAAGCGCGTGCTGGTGGCGGTCGGCGTCTCGCGCGATCCCTACCGCATGACGCCGGAGGAGCGGGTTCTCGACGCCTGGTACGAGCGGATCACGGCTTACGCGGTCGACAAGTCGCGGGTCATCACGGTCGAGTTCCAGTCCTTCGATCCGGCGCTGGCGGCGCGCGTCGCCAACGCGATCGCGCAGACCTATCTCAAGCTGCAGCAGGGCAACAAGCAGGAGGACATGCAGGCGGCCAGCCGCTGGCTGTCCGGCGAGATCGACCGGCTGCGCCGCGAGGTCGCCGAGGCGGAGGCCCGGGTCGAGAGCTTCCGCTCCACCAGCAACCTGTTCGTCGGCACCAACAACACCACGCTGTCCAACCAGCAGCTCGGCGAGTTCAACACGCAGCTCGGCGCGGCGCGCGCCCGCAAGGCGGATCTCGAGACGCGGGCGCGGCTGCTGCGCGACATGCTGCGGCGGGGCGACGCCATCGAGGCGTCCGAGATCGTCAACTCCGAGTTCATCCGCCGCTTGTCCGAGCAGCGCGTCGCATTGCGCGCCCAGCTCGCCGAGCAATACTCGACGCTGCTCGACAACCATCCCCGCATCAAGGAGCTGAAGGCGCAGATCTCCGACTACGACCGGCAGATCCGCTCCGAGGCCGAGAAGCTCGTGCGCTCGCTGGAGAACGACGCCCGCGAAGCGGCCGAGCGGGTGACCAAGCTGACCGCCGAGCTCGACGCGCTCAAGCGCCAGGCCGCGACCAGCAACGAGGACGACGTCCGCCTGCGCGCGCTCGAGCGCGACGCCAAGTCGAAGCGCGATCTGCTCGAGTCCTATCTCGGCAAGTTTCGCGAGGCCTCGGCGCGCGAGAGCATCGGCTCGGCGCCGGCCGACGCCCGCGTCATCTCCCGCGCGATCGTCTCCAACACGCCGTTCTTCCCGAAGAAGATGCCGATCGTGCTGGTCGCGACGCTGGCCACCTTCTTCGTCGCCGCCGGCCTCGTCACGGCGGGCGAGCTGATCCGCGCCGCCGCACCGGCGCCGGCCGGGGTGCCGCGCGTCGAGCCGGCTGCGTCTCCCTATCGCGAGGCGTCTCCGTTCAGGGAGGCGGGTCCGTATCGGGAGGCGCCGCCGGTCGCGCCGGCGGCCGCGGTCCCGCCGCCCGGACCGGCGCCCCGCCTGGAGGAGCCGGAACGACCGGGCCGCCGCCTGTTCGGCCGAAGCCTGTGGACCGGGCGTGCGCCACCCGCCATTCCGGCGCTGTCGTCCGAGCCGGTGACGTCCGAGCCGCCGTCGCCGCCGCGCGACGACACCGACGAGGCCACCGCGGCGCACGAGCCGTCGGCTGCTGCCGCCGAGCCCGTGCCGCCGGCCTTCGCCGACGCCACGCCTCACCTGCCGGACGCGCCGGCGGCGGTCCCCGGCGACCCCATGCCGCACGACGGCGCCGCCGAGCCGCCGGCCCGGGCGGGCGCCGACGTCGCGGCGCCGGACTTGGTGGCGCGGGATTTTGCGGCGCGGGACGAGGTGATGCCCGACGCGGCCGTCACCCTGTCGTCCGTGGACGAGCTCGCGGGCCGGCTGCGCGACGGCGCCGTCGGCCGCCAGGTCGCGTTCTTCGGCACCGCGCCGGACGGGCGCGCCACCCAGGCCGCCATGGCGGTGGCGCGGCTGCTCGCCCGCGATGCGCTGGTGGTGATGGTGCGGCTCGGCGCCGAGCCTGCCGGAAGCGCGGCCGCGGCGGTCGGGGGCGACGGCCCCGGCGTCACCGACATGGTCCGGGGCGAGGCGACCTTCGGCGAGATCATCGCCCGCGACAAGGTCTCGCGCGCCCACATCGTGCCGCGCGGCCGCGGCGAGGCGGAGACGGCGGCGCTGCTCGCCTCGCTGCGCTTCGTCACCATGATCGACGCGCTCGCCCGCACCTACGACCACGTGATCATCGACGCCGGCGCCTTCGACGTGATCGCCGCCGACCAGATGGCCGAGCTCGCGCCCGGCGGCGTGCTGGTGGTGCCCGATCCGACCGACCCGATCGCCGGCGTCGCCCGCGCCCGCCTCGCCGACGCCGGCTACGGGGACGGCCTCATCGTGCTCGCCGGCGCCCCCCTCGTGGCCCCGACTCCGCACCCGGAGGCGGCGTAGGCTCTCGGTTGCGCCTCGAACTCTCCGCCGCGGACCAGAGTTTCGTGTCCCGGGCACGGCGCGTTGCGCCGTGACCCGGGACCCAGAGCGGTTGGAGCAGGCGCTGGCCGAGCCGCCCCTGGGTCCCGGCTTTCGCCGGGACACGCGGCCGAGAGCCGCGACACGAGTCGGTCAGGGCAAGTCGTCGTGGATGGTGATTCAGCCAGCGCCCGCCGTGCCGCGGCGCAGGCGCTGGATGAGCCTCATCACCAGCGGGCTCTCCTTGGCGCGCCGCTTGGCGCTGGCGACGCCGGCGAGGCCGAGCGCCGCGACGCGGCCCGCGAGCGACACCGGCACCATGCTGTCGAACAACCCCTGGGGCTCGCGGCAGAAGAACGTCTTGTACGACGCCGCCCCCGGTCCGAGGTCGAAGCTGGCGACGCCACGCGTCGCGCAGTCGCGCGCGATGTGGCCGATCAGGATGAGGCCCGGACTCCAGCGGCCGTTCTCGCTGGTCGTGTAGGCGTTGAACATGCAGGAGAAGCGGTACTGGTCGCAGACCCCGCCCATCACCGCGATGACCTCGCCGCCGCCCTCCAGCGCATGCAGCTCGATGCCGGGACGGCCGTCCGCGAGGCCTGCGTGGCAGGCCGCCCGCAGAAAGTCCTCGACGCCCGGCGCGGTGAAGACGTTGCGGATGCCCTGGGCGGCGAATTGCGCCGCCTTCTGGGCCAGGAAGGCGTCGAGCACCCGGTCGGCGTCGGCGCCCGTCGTGACCCGCCGATAGCCGTAGCCGTCGAGCTTCTCGAGCTTGCGCTCCTTGTTGCGCAGCCGGCCCCGCATGTCGCGCGTCAGCGTCGCCTTGACGGCGTCCTCGGGCGTGCCGCCCTCGGGAAACGTCGTCGCCAGCACGTCGTCGACCGAGGGCTGCGACGGCAGCAGGGCGAAGGGATTGTCGAGCCCGCGCCAGCGCCGCGGCTGGCGCACGAGCGCGAAGGCGTCGATGCCGTGCTGTCGCCCGATCCGCACCAGCAGGTCGCGAACCATCGCCCCCGTCGTCATGGCGGCGGCCGCGTCGGGCCGCCACAGGCCGATATTGAGTCCCGAATGGCTTCCGCCGGGAAAACGGGCGATCGAGAGAAGCCCGCGCGACACCACGAAGGGCCACAGGAAGGCAGGGATCCCGTCGCGGTCGCGCCCGATCACGACCAGAGGCTGTGCGCCCTCGGCGTCACCCGCATGACGCTGCCAGGCGTCGACCCAGGCGTGCCGTTGGAACGCGGTCGCGACCGCCCCGACGGCCTCGATCGCCTGCCAGGCCGGTTGCGCGGCTGCGAGGCTGTCGACGACGGCGACCTCGACCACCGGGCCGGCTGCGCATGGCATCGTCGACGGGCCGCCCGACGTTGCGGACTGCGACACGGTCGCGCGCGGCTCGTGCTTCGCCGAGAGCTCGATGACGCTCATGCAGGGACCGCCTGGTTGTCTGGATCGTTTCTGCCGCCGAGATTGGCAAAGAAAAATCAACAAAGCGTTGGTATAGCCGGAATGGAACATGTTCGAGCCGATCAGGTAGTTCCGGCGGAGGACACGTTTCGCGCGCGTCGGGGTCGCGTGGCGGTCGACCGAGGCGATCGGGTGGCTGCGACGTTCGGTCCCGGCCCTGGGGGATCGGCTTTGCACGGTTCGAAGCTTCGCGCATCATGGTGTGCGGATTAGCCGACCTCGCAATGGACTCGAGGACGTGAATCAGTTGAAACGAGCCATCATCAGATCGGGTCTCGAGGCGCTCTACTTCTCGGGGGCGCATCGGCTGATGCGGCCGGTCCTGGGCGGCATCGGCGCCATCCTGATGCTTCATCACGTGCGGCCCGCCCGCCCGGACGGCTTTCAGCCCAACCGGCTCCTGGAGATCATCCCCGAGTTCCTGGAGCAGGTCGTCGCACGGCTCGCCCGCAGCAAGGTCGATTTCGTCAGCCTCGACGAGGTGTATCGCCGCCTCTCGGAGCGCGATTTCGGGCGCCGCTTCGTCGGCTTCACGTTCGACGACGGCTACCGCGACAACAAGGATTTCGCCTATCCGATCCTCAAGCGGCACGGGATTCCGTTCGCCGTCTACGTGCCGACCAGCTTCCCGGACCGGCTCGGCGAGCTGTGGTGGGCGGCGCTCGAGGCCGTGATCGCGCAGAACGACAAGATCGTGCTGGAGATGGACGGGCGCGACTGCCGCATCGCCTGTGCCACCACGGCCGAGAAGAGCGAAGCCTTCGCGCTCCTCTATTGCTGGCTCCGCCGGATGCCGACCGACGCCCAGATGCTCGACGCGGTACGCGAGCTGACGGCCCGCTACCGGGTCGACAGCGCCGCCATCTGCGACAGCCTGTGCATGAGCTGGGAGGAGATCCGCGCGCTGGCGGCCGATCCGCTCGTCACCATCGGGGCCCACACGGTCAATCACGTGATGCTGGCCAAGGCCTGCGACACGGTGGCGCGGTCGGAGCTGAAGATGGGATCGGCCGTTCTCGAGGCGGCGCTCGGCGAGGCGCCGCGTCATCTCGCTTATCCATACGGCGACGCCACCGCAGCGGGGCCGCGCGAGTTCGCCATCGCGGCCGAGCTCGGCTTCAAGACCGCGGTGACGACGCGCCCCGGCGTGCTGTTCCCGGAGCACGCCGAGACCCTGACGGCGCTGCCGCGCATCTCGATCAACGGCGAGTTCCAGCGCGGCCGCTATGTCGACGTGCTTCTGTCCGGCACCGGCACGGCGCTGTGGAACGGCCTGCGCAAGCTCAGCGCGGCGTGAGGTTTCGTCGACCGCCGTTCTCCCGTCCCCGGCCTTCGTCTTGCATCCATGCTCCCGCGGCGCGGGCGTTGCCGGGATTTCCGGCAACGCCTTCCGCATCGTGACACGCGTGCCGGCAAGATCTGCCGGAAGGACGAGACATGACGGCATTTTCCAGCACGGCCGCCGCGACCAGCGGGGCCGCCGCGAGCAGTCCCTTGTTGAAGGGACGGCATCGCCCGGACTTCTCCCAGCCCTTCGCATTGAGCGTCGACGACGAGCGGATTCTCTCGGCCCGCGGTCTCGATCAGACCCGACAGGACAGCGTGGAAGCCCTCTACACGGCCGGACGATCGGCGGTCCGCAGCGGACAGGCGAGGAGCTTCCTGGCCGGGCTGGACACGGCCTCGCTCGCGCTTCTTCAGAGTGCGGCGTCGCTCGCCGACCCGATCGATGTCGGCGCGCTGTCCGAGGAGGGCGCCGAGAACCTGCTGCTCGCCCCGACCGAAGGGGTCGATCTGAACGGCGACGGGCTCCTGCAGACCGGCGCCGCGCTGCTGTTCTCGTTCCGGCCCGTGAATGCCTCGCCGGCGCTGCGCGCCGCCTGGGAGGAGGCGACGGCGAGCATGAGCGAAGGCGACATCCTGATGCTGTCGATGCAGGTCGGCGGGATTCTGATCCCGGTCGACGGAGGGAACCCGCGAGCCCGCGATGTCTCGGACGGCTTCGACTGGAACCGCCACATGGCCGATCTCATCTCGGCCAACGAGGCTGCGCGGGCCTACAACACGCCCGAGCGCACCCGCCAGGTCGAGGCGAACCTGCGCACCTTGTGGGACTCGCTGCGGCGACACGGTCTGGCGTGACCGGGCTTTAGTGACGGCCGGCGGCCGCGCGCGGCCTCGTGTCCCGGGCGCGCCGCGAAGCCGGGTCCGGTGCGATCAGGCGACGCCGGCCACGCCCCGTCCGGCGCAGGCGGCCGGCCTCACTCCACCTTCGCCATGAAGGTGACGATCGGCAGCGCGAAGGGCAGCCAGCCGGCGCCCGCAATGGCGTAATAGGCCATCCGCACCGCCCAGCTCTCCGAGCCGAGAAAGAAGTAGCCGGCGCCGACGGCGAAGAAGCCCCAGAGCACCAGCAGGACGATGAGGCCGAACAGCCCGACCAGGCGGCGGCGGCGGCGTGTCATGGCGATCCCCCGATCCTCGCGGCGGTCGCCGGTCCCTCGGACCGCGCCCCGTCTCGCGCGCGTGCCGGCGCGACCTGGGCGTCCGGCGGAGGCGGGGACCCCGACATTGGCCGCCCGCGACCGAGGGTCTATATGGTCGATGCGGGCTCGCGCAAGCGGCCGTGACCGTTGTGTCGTCTTCAACCCCCGGGACTCCGACGTGCCGTATCGCATCTCCGTCGCACTCCGCCTGTGGCTGTTCGCCGTCGCCGGCCTCGTCTTCCTCACCGTGATCGTCGGCGGGGCGACCCGCCTCACCGAGTCCGGCCTGTCGATCGTCGAGTGGAAGCCGCTGACGGGTGCGCTGCCGCCGCTCTCGGAGGCCGCCTGGCAGGCCGAGTTCGACAAGTACAAGGCGATCCCGCAATACGAGATCCTCAACCGCGGGATGGGGCTGCACGACTTCAAGGTGATCTACTGGTGGGAGTGGGGCCACCGCAACGTGGCGCGCCTCACCGGGATGGCGTTCCTGCTGCCGTTCCTGTGGTTTCTTTGGCGCGGCGCCCTGACTCGCGGCCTCGTCGTCGGCCTCTCGGTGATCTTCGCGCTCGGCGCCGTGCAGGCCGGGGTCGGCTGGTGGATGGTCGCGTCCGGGCTCGCCGACCGCATCTTCGTCTCGCACTACCGGCTCGCTTTTCATCTGACGCTCGCCTGCGTGATCTTCTCGGCCCTGGTCTTCACCGGGGCGCGGCTCTCGGCACGACCGGGCGAGGCGGTGCCGTGGCGGCTGCGGGTCGGCGCCGGCGTGCTGGTCGGCCTGGTGCTCGCGCAGATCTATGTCGGCGCGCTGGTCGCCGGCATGCGGGCCGGCCTCGTCCACAACACCTGGCCGCTGATCGACGGCGCGCTGATCCCGAGCGCCCGCGATCTGTTCTTCGCCGATCCGGTGTGGATCAACTTCTTCGAGAACACCCTGACCATCCAGTTCACCCACCGCATGGTCGGCTACGCGCTGGCGCTCGTCGCGATCCTGCATCTCGTCGACGCGACGCTGACCGCCGGCGCTCGGCGCGGCGTCCGGGCGGGCGCGCTGGCGCTCGCCGTCGCGATCGTCGTGCAGATCGGCATCGGGGTGATGACGCTGCTCGCCCGCGTGCCGCTCGACCTCGCGATCCTGCATCAGGGCACGGCGCTGGTCGTGTTGCTGCTCGCGACGCTGCACGCCGAGCGCCTGACCCGGCCCGGCCCCGCCGCGGCGCCGGCGCCGGATCTCGTGCTGGCGGCGCGGTGAGGGGCTCGGTCATTCCGGGGCGGCGCACCGCGCCGAGCCCGGAATCCAGCCCAGGATGTCGAGCTCGCCGCTGGATTCCGGGTTCGCGCCTTCGGCGCGCCCCGGAATGACGAGTTCTGCAAAGCCCTCGCCTGTGTCGACGACGACTGCGGCCCGGGCCGTGCCCACTACCGCGCCCTTTCAGAAAGCACCGTCAGCTTGGAGATCGCCGTGTCGGTGTAGCGGGTGCCGCGATAGGTGCGGTCGATGACGAGCTGGACCCAGTGGGCGCGCACCGGACGGTCGAGCGTGACGGTCTGCGGGCCGAGGCGGTCCTGCAGCGTCAGGCTGCGGGTCTCGCCGGTGGAGAAGACCAGCCGCAGCGTCTGCACCCGGCCGTTCTTGACGTAGAGGTCGGTGCTCTTCTCGTAGCCGTTGTTGACCACGAGGCCGCGCACCGTCCGCTCGCCGTCGAACGCGATCGTCACCCACTCGCCGGTGCCGTCGCCCGCGGCGCCTTCGACCCAGGCGCTGCCCGGATCGCCGCCGAACAGGTTGCGCACCCCGTAGGTGCTGCCGAACTGCGGATCGAGCACCGAGCTCGCGCAGTAGAGATCGGTGCCGGCCGGCGCCGAGAAGCTCGCGCAGCTTTCCCGCGGCGAGCGCGGGCGCGGCGGCACGCCGCCGTCGGGCGGCAGGGCGGCGACCTTGCTGCGGTCGTCGACCGGCCGGCCGCCGCGGCTCTCGATCTCCTGGAGGCGGAGATGCGCGAGCGCCACGAAGGTGCCGTTCGGGAAGGCGGCGATGTAGCTGCGGAGCTGGGCGGCGTCGCCCGTGTCCTTCACCGAGTTCCAGTAGGCGATGTCGGCATCCTGGCCGCGGCCCGCGGCGGCCGCCGACGGCGGCGTCGTGGACGGCGTGGTCGTCGCCGCGGGGCCGGGGGCGGGCCGCTGCGTCGCGGTCTGCGGCGGCGCGCCGCCGCCCGGCACCAGCACGACGTCGCCGATCAGCGAGGAGTGGTCCCACGGAACCTGGCGCGACCGCGTCGCGGCGACCACGTCGGAGCGGATGCGCCGCATGGTGACGGCGATGTCGAGCCCCGGGGTCGGCAGATGCTTCAGGAGCGCCGTGGTGAACGGGCTGTTGCGGCCCTCGCCGTCGAGGGCGACGTTGTCGGGCTGGGTCGCGTACGCGATCATCGTGCCGACCGCGCTCTGGATCGAGGCGAGCCCGGTGCCGACCGAGGCCGAGCGGGTGCCGAGCGAGCGGGCCAGCGTGCGGGCGAGGGGATTGTCGCGGCAGGCGTCGAGGAAGACGAGATTGACGCGCGCCTCGGCCTCCATCTGGCCCAAGACCTGGCCGACCTCGACGGTCTCGAAGGAGAGGTCGCCGGGCCGCTCCAGCCTGGCGTCGACCGGCACGAGGTAGTTCTTGCCGGCGACCTGCAGGCCGTGCCCCGCATAGAAGAACAGCGCCACCGAGGCACGGTCGAGCGCCCGCCCGAAGGCGCGGATCTTGTCCTCGAGCGCCGGCTTGTCGAGGTCGCGGCCCTCGATCACGGTAAAGCCGATGCGGCGCAGCGCGGCGGCGACGTCGGCGGCGTCGTTGGGCGGGTTGGGCAGTGGCGTCGCGGCCCGGTAGGCGCCGTTGCCGATGACGAGCGCGACCCGCTCCTGGGCCTGGACCGGCGTCGTGCAGGTCAGCGTCGCGACCCCGAGAAGCATCGCGGCCAAGGTCGCGGCGAGGACGGCGAGCAATCGATATCGCATGGGCATCATCGCTGAGGGATCCCCGACGAGCCGCCGCAGGATAGCGCATGGCCTAGGGGGCGGCGAAATGGTCACCGATGGTTGATCGGAATCGCGCGGATATGTCCTCGAAACAGCGATAAAACTGTCTGAAATCTCGCGATTTCGCCTAAGGGAAACGAAAGCCACGGGGCCTACAAGGTCCACATGGTGTTCCGGAATTCCCTCTCGGCGCGAATCGGCGCGCACTTCTCGTCGATCGGGGTTCGCTCCGTCGTCCAGCCGGCGACCGGGCTGGGGCTGCTCGTCATCGTGCTGCTGTGGAGCGGGATCGGCTACCAGCTCGGCCTGGAGCGGGAGAAGCTCGGTGCCGTGGCGCTGCAGAACACCCGTAATCTCGCTCGCGTGGTCGAGGAGCACGCGGCGCGCGCCATCACCGGGGCGGACCAGATTCTCCGCCTCGCCCGCGCCGAGATCCTGCGCAACCCCGACGGCGTCGACCTGCGCGCCTTCGCTCGCGAGGTGACGCCGCAGGGTGACATCGCGATCCAGCTCTCGCTGATCGGCCCCGACGGCCGGCTGCGCCTGAACAGCCTGATGGTGCCGACCGCGGCGATCGACCTCTCCGACCGGCCGCATTTCATCGCGCATCGTGACGCGGCCGGTGACGAGCTCGACATCAGCGTCCCGATGGTCGGGCGGGTCTCTCATCGAACCACCCTGCAGCTCTCCCGTGCGGTCCGCGGTCCCGACGGCCGGTTCCGGGGCGTCGTCGTGGCGTCGCTCGACGCCGACTACTTCTCGCGCTTCTACGCCTCCATCGACATCGGCCGGCAGGGGACCATCATGCTGGTCGGCACCGACGGGGTGGTCCGGGCCGGGGCCGGCGCGGCCGCGCCGCTGATCGGCCGCAAGGGCGAACGCCCATGGCCGACGCTCGAGAACATCGCCAAGGTTCCGGTCGGCACCGTGGTCGGGCCGAGCCTGATCGACGGAGTCACCCGCTTCGTCGCGTTCCGCCGGGTCGAGGGGCTGCCGCTGGTCGTCTACGCTTCGGTGTCGGCGGCCGACGCGCTCGCCGACAATGCCTGGTACGTCAAGGTCTACTCGGCGCTCGCCGGCGTCCTCACGCTGGTGGTGCTCGTCGCCATGGTGCTCGCCGTGCGCCAGCGGATGCGGCTCGAGCGCACGAGCGTGGCCCTGCATGCCAGCGAGGCGGTGGCGCGCCGCACCTCGCAGGAGCTCGCCGTCACGCTCGACACCATGGCGCAGGGCATCGTCATGGTCGACCGGGACGGCCGCATCGCGGTCGCCAACCGCCGCGCCGCCGAGCTGCTCGGCGTGCCGTTGAAGATGCTGGCCGAACGGCCGACCTTCGATGCGCTCGTCGCCGAGATGGCGCGCCGCGGCGAGCTCGGTGTCGCCGGCGACGGCGGGGCGGGCGGCGCGCCGGCCCGGCGCCTGTCGGTCGCCTTCGGCGCCACCGCCGCGGACACCGGCCCGGTGGTGTTCGAGCGGGTCCGGCCGACCGGCCAGACCATCGAGGTGAGCTGCGTGCCGATGCCGGACGGCGGCATGGTGCGCACCTACACGGACGTCACCGAGCGGCGCGCCGGCGAGCGTCGGATCGCCTACATGGCGCTCCATGATCCGCTCACCGGCCTGCCCAACCGCACGCTGTTCCGCAGCCGCCTGGAGCAGGCGCTCGACCGCCAGCGCGATCGCGGCGCACCCTTCGCCGTGCTCGGCATCGACCTCGACCGCTTCAAGGAGGTCAACGACTGCCACGGCCACGCCGTCGGCGACGCGCTGCTCCTGCGGGTCGCCCACCGGCTGCGCCGCTGCCTCGGCGAAGGCGACGTCGCAGCCCGGCTCGGCGGCGACGAGTTCGCCGTGCTGGCGACGCGGCGCCACGGCGACGACGATCGCGCGGCGCTCGCCGGGATGATCCTCGAGGCGCTGACGGCGCCTTACCGGATCGACGGCGAGACCGTGGAGGTCGGCGCCAGCGTTGGCATCGCGCTCGCGCCGGAGGACGGCGCCGGCATGGAGGCGCTGCTGCGCGCCGCCGACCAGGCCATGTATCGGGTCAAGGCGCAGGGCCGCAACGGCGTCTGCTGGGCCGGCCGCGCCCCGCGCTTCACCGGCCCGGTGCACGGCGTCGGCGGAGCCCGCATCGACGCGGCGTGAACGCGACGAAACCTCTATAAATCTCGGCCTTGTCATGGCCGCGCGTGTCGCGGCCATCCACGGCGGTGTTCATCGCGCCGTAGAGACGTGAATGGCCGGGACGAGCCCGGCCATGACGTCCTTGTTCGATGCCCGTCGCCGAGACGGTGTCACCCCGCCAGCGCCTGCTCCAGGTCGGCGACGATGTCGGCCACGTCCTCGATCCCGATCGACAGGCGCACCACGTCCGGTCCCGCGCCGGCGCCGACCTTCTGGGCGTCGGAGAGCTGGCGGTGGGTGGTCGAGGCGGGGTGAATGATCAGCGAGCGGGTGTCGCCGATGTTGGCGAGATGCGAGAACAGCTTCACGTTGGAGACGAGCTTCACGCCCTCGTCGTAGCCGCCCTTCAGGCCGAACGTGAACACGGCGCCGGCGCCCTTCGGCACGTACTTCTTGGCGAGGTTGTGATAACGATCGCCGGGCAGGCCCGGATAGCTCACCCAGGCGACGCGCGGATGGCTCGACAGCCATTCGGCCACGGCGAGCGCGTTGTCGCAATGCCGCTGCATGCGCAGCGGCAGCGTCTCGATGCCGGTGAGGATCATGAAGGCGTTGAACGGGGACAGCGCCGGCCCGAGGTCGCGCAGGCCCAGCACCCGGCAGGCGATCGCGAAGGCGAAGTTGCCGAAGGTCTCGTGCAGGACGATGCCGTTGTACTCGGGGCGCGGCTCGCACAGCATCGGATAGCGGCGCTCGCGCGACCAGTTGAAGCTGCCGCCGTCGACGATCACGCCGCCGATCGAGTTGCCGTGGCCGCCGAGGAACTTGGTGAGCGAGTGCACGACGACGTCGGCGCCGTGCTCGATCGGCCGGCACAGATAGGGCGTGGCGAGCGTGTTGTCGACGATCAGCGGCACGCCGGCCCGCTTGGCGATCTGGCTGATCGCCGCGATGTCGGTGATCACGCCGCCCGGATTGGCGATCGACTCGATGAAGATCGCCTTGGTCTTCGGCGACACCGCACGCTCGAAGCTCGCGAGGTCGTCCGGGTCGGCCCACACGACGTTCCAGCCGAAGCTCTTGTAGGAGTGGTTGAACTGGTTGATCGAGCCGCCGTAGAGCTTGGTCGAGGCGACGAACTCGTCGCCCGGCGTCATCAGCGCGTGCATCACCAGCATCTGAGCCGCGTGGCCCGACGCGACGGCGAGACCCGCCGTGCCGCCCTCCAGCGCGGCGACGCGCTCCTCCAGCACCGCGTTGGTCGGGTTGGTGATGCGCGTGTAGATGTTGCCGAACGCCTGCAGCCCGAACAGCGAGGCCGCATGGTCGACGCTGTCGAACACATAGGACGTGGTCTGGTAGATCGGCGTCGCCCGTGCGCCCGTGGTCGGATCGGGCTGGGCGCCGGCATGGATGGCGAGCGTCGAAAATCCGGGCTGGCGGTCGGTCATGATGGCTCCGTGCGGAGAGGGGCGGACCAGAGGAAATCGGGCCTCCGGTGTAGCCCACCGTCGGGGGCCGTCAAGGCGGCCCGCCGGAAGGCAATCTCAGCCTACGCGTTTGCCGCATCGCGAAGAAAACTGCTTCCCATGCCGATTGGAGGAGGACAGGGTTCTTTCGCGAGACTCTCACCACGTGACACGGGGCATCGCGTTCACCACGTGATGCGGAGCGTCCCGGTGCCGGCGAGGGCACGGGTGTGTGCCCCGAGCTCGCCGTCGGCCTTGCCGATCAGGGTGACACCGGTGGCGAGGCGCAGCTCCGCGGCGGCGGACAGAAGGGCGAGGGCGGCGTCGGGCGCGGCGCCGGCGACCACGAAGCTCGCCGTCGGCAGGGCCTGGAAGGTCGGAGTGAGGCGGCGGTCGGTCTCGAAGTCGTGCGCCCAGGCGGCGCGCCCGCGCAGAATCAGCTCGCCGAGCCGAGTCGGGGTGCGGGCATCGGCCCAGGCGCCGAGCTCGCTGCGCGGCGCCGTGACCGTCTCGCCGGCGTAGGCGAGGGCGAAGCTGCCGGCCCCGGCCGTCGCCGTTTCGGCGAAGCCCGGCATGCGGAAGGCTTGCACCTGGCCGGCCGCGTAGGGCGTGAGTCCGAGCGCCGGGCCGCCAAAGCGCCAGCCGGCCTCCAGCCGGGCGCCGAACACCTGCGGATGGAAGCGCCCCTCCAGCGTCTCGCCGGCGACCGAGACCATGCGGGTCGTCGTCGCGTCGTGCCAGGCATAGGCGAGCGCCGCCGAGACGAAGGCCGGCCCGAACCTGTGCGACCCGTAGAGGCCGGCCTGGGCCGTGTCGGTCTTGCCGTCGCCGAGCCCGGCCGTGGTCCAGCGGGTGCCGCCGCCGGCGAGCGCGAAGCCGAGGACCGCGTCGGGGGAGACGCGATAGTCGGCACCGGCCGCGACGCCGAACACGCGGGTGTCGAGATCGTGGCTGCCGGTCGCGGCATCGCCGTCGACCCGGCCGTTGCCGCCGAAGGCGGCGCCCCAGACGGTCCACTGCGGCGCCGGACGGCCGGCGGGCGGCGCCTTGCCGTACACGCCCGGCATCGCCGCCGCATAGGCGCGGGCGGCGTCCGCAGGCAGGGCGGCGGCGGCGTTCGCCGCGGCGGTATCACCCGCGAAGGCGAGGGCCGGGCCACCGGCCCCCGTACCGGAAACGCCGCGCGTCGCGACGAACGGATCGAGCATCAGGCCGAGGAACGCGCCGGTCGCCTGCAGGCCGGCCTGGATGGCGCCGGTCGCCGGTTCGCCGGAGAGCTGCGAGAGCGCGGTGCGCAGCGGCGTCCCGGTCAGGCCGAACACGCCGAGGAAGGCGGGCGGCAGCGCCGCGCCGGCGTTGAAGGCGTTGCCGAGCGAGGAGGCGACCGCCTGCTGGTTCCGGTTCAGGCCCTCCACGGTGCCGATCGTCGCCGTGAGGTCGAGCAGCACGTCGGTCGACGTGTAGCTCAGCTTCGCCAGGAACCCGGCCGGCAGGTTGGTGGTCGAGAGGGCCGCGAAGCTGGTGCCGGCGAGGCCGCCGGCGGCGGACAGGATCACGTAGTTGCGGGTGACGTAGGTGCCGGGCTGGAACAGCGCCGACACGGTTCCTGCGAGCGTCGCCGTGCCGGTGACATTGGTGCGATCGGCGGCGCTCGGCGACACCTCGACCTTGTAGGTGCCGGCGGTCGTGAAAGTCAGGTTGCCGGCGACCGTGACGGTGCCGATCGAGTTGCCGGGCGACAACGTGCCGGCGATCACGGTGCTCGGCAGCGTGCCGGTGCCGCCGACCGTCGCGCCGGCGTCGACCGTCAGCCCGCTCGACGTCGCGATCGTGCCGTTGACGATCAGGGTGCCCCCCGAGACCTGCGTCGCGCCCGTGTAGGTGCTGGTGCCGGACAGCGTCAGCGTGCCGGTGCCGATCTTGGTCAGGCCGCCGGTGCCGGTGCCGCTGCCCGGCAGGGTGCCGAGGTTCTGGATCACGCCCGAGAACGCGGTCGAAAGATCGTTGGCGCCGACCGTCAGGGTGTTGCCGCCGAGGCCGACGCGGCCGGCGCCTTCGAGCGAGCCGATCGTGACGCCGCCCGTCGCCTGCGAGATGTCGAGAAGGCCGCCGGCATTGACGACCTGGCGCGAGGTGCCGCCCGTCGCGTTGTCCGTGAAGAGCGTGCCGGTGCCGTCGAGCGCGGCGCCGGCGTTGGTGACGATGATCGCCGAACCGGCCGTGGACTGGCTCTGGAAGGTGAGCAGGCCGCCGGCATCGGTCGTGATGGTAGCGGCGCCCGCCGTCGACTGGTTGCCGAACGTGGTGCTCGATCCGGCGCCGGTCACGATGGTCGCGGTGCCGGCCGTCGCGGTGTTCCGGAACTGGAGAAGGCCGCCGCCCGTGCTGGTGATCCGGGCATTCGCGGCGGTCGTCGTGTCGGCGAAGTCGACCAGGCCCGTGTTGGTGATCGTCGCGGTGCCGGCGCTGCCGGCGTTCTGGAACGCGACGGTGCCGCTGCTGACGATGGTCGCGCTGCCCGCCGTCGCGCTCAGCCCGGCCGTCGAGCCGACCACGATGGAATCGCCCGCTGTCGACGTGATCGTGCCCGTCCCGAGCGAGCCGTTGGCGACGGCGAGATTGCCGCCGTTCAGCGTCGCATTGCCGGGCAGGGTGACGGCGTTGGCCGCGTCGCCCAGCACCAGGCTGCCGCCCGTGATCGTGGTGAGCCCGGTGTAGGACAGCGCCCCGGTGAGCGTCAGGACGCCCGCGCCGGACTTCGTCAGGGCGCCGGCGCCGGTGCCGTTCGCGACGGCGCCGGACAACGTCATATCATTGCCGTTGGTGTCGATCTGGCCACCCGTGGCGTTGAGCCGGAACGCGTTGCCGAAGACGAGATTGGCGGCGCCCGCCTGGAAAACGCCGCCGTCCAGCGTCACCGCGCCGGTGCCGACCGAGCTCGACGTGCCGGGCGTCGAATTGGTCACCCGCAGTGTGCCGGCGCTGATGATGGTGCCGCCCGAATAGGTGTTGGCACCGGACAGCACCAGCGTGCCGGCGCCGGTCTTCTCGACGATGCCGGGCGTGCCGCCGTCGGAGATCACGCCGGAGATCGTCTGAGTGGTGCCGGTCGGGGTGTCGAAGATCGGATCGCCGTTGATGACGAAATTGTTGGTGAGCGTGTAGTTGTTGCCGGCCGAGAACGCCAGGGTGGTGCCCTGCGCCATCGTCACGGTGCCGGTGCCGAGCGCGGAATTGTTGCCGACCGTGACGGTGCCGGCGCTGATCGTCGTGCCTTGGTCGTAGGTGTTGGTGCCGGAGAGGGTGAGATTGCCGGCGCCGCGCTTGGTGAGCGAGCCTAAGGACGACGTCAGATTACTGGCCCAGGTGACGTTCTGACCGTTGGTGTCGACGGAGTAAAGTTGACCGCCATTGGTGGCGAAGCGCGACGAGTAGTCGGTCTGGTTGGCGGCGCTGTATTGCAGCGTGCCTCCGAAGAAGAAGATGGTCCCCGTCGTGCCGATCGCGCCGGCGCTGCCGAGGTTGAGCGTGCCGCCGTTGGTAACACTCGTCGATCCGGTGTAGCTGTTGTTGCCGGTCAGCGTCAGCGTTCCCGCACCACTTACACCAACCGCGCCCTGCCCGCTGATATTGCCCGAAAACGTATAGTCGTTGGACCGGCCGAAATTGAGGTTCGTGGCCGTGCCCAGGACGACGTCGCCGAGAATGGATCCCGAGGTGCCGCCGTTGCCGATGTTCAGATTGCCCTGCGTCACCGTGGTGCCGCCCGTGTAGGTGCTGGCGCCGGTGAGGGTCAGCGTCCCGAAGCCGGATTTGGTCAAGGCGGCGCCGGCGGTGTTTTCGCCGATGCCCTGCGAGATCGTCGTCGCGCCGTTGGTCTCGATGGTGCCGCCGCCCGTGCCCAGCGTGACGGTCCGGGTCGATGCCAGATCGAGGCTCGAGGCGAGTTGCAGCGTTCCGCCCGCCAGGATCAGCCCGCCCGTGGTGGCGCCGAGATTGGCGTCGGAAGAGATGTTGAGGATGCCGCCCGAGACCGTCGTGCCGCCCGAATAGGTGTTGGTGCCGGACAATGTCAGCGTGCCGGTGCCGGTCTTGGTCAGGCCACCGGTCCCGTCGATGATCCCGGACAGCGTGCCGGCGAAGCCATTGGTGTCGATGGTGCCGCCGCCGGCATTCAGCGTCACGGTGCGGGCGCTGGTGAGGGCCGCCTCCAACTGCAGCGTGCCGCCGCCGAAGCCGAGCCCGCCCGCCGCCGCGCCGAGATTGGTGTCGGAGGAGATGGCGAGCGTGCCCTGGTCGATCTGCCAGGAGGTCGTCGCCGTGGTCGTGCCGGTCAGGCTCCAGGTGCTGCTGCCGGTTTTCTGATAGGCCGTGAAGCCCTGATAGCCGTTCGTCGTCGCGCCGATGGCGGAGACGTCGAACGTGCTGTTCGTGGTGCCGCCGAGCTGCAATGTTCCGGTTCCGCCGGCCACCACCACATTGCCCATGGTCGACCCGCCGGCCTGGAGCTGATAGGTGTTGGTGCCGCCCGTGAAGGTGACGGCGTTGGCGCGGGTGACGCCGTCGCCCGACACTCCGCCGAAGATGCCGCCGCTGTTGACGATGGTGAGGTCGGCGCCGGCGACGCCGGCCCCGCCGGCGCCGACTGCCCCGCTCTGCCCGGCCGCGCCGACACCAGCGGTGCCACCGGAGCCGCCCAAGATGGTGCCGCTGTTGGTGAGCAGGATGCCCGACGCCGACAGGCCGACGCCGCCTGTGCCGCCAGTGCCGCCGTTGCCCGGCGGCGGGTTCCCGAAGTCGACGCTGTCTCCGCCGGCGCCGCCTGCGCCACCCGTGATGGTGGCCGTGTTGGTGAGGCTGGTCGCGGTTCCCTGGATCAGCAGGCCGAGGCCACCACTGCCGCCCCAGCCGCCATTATCGACGCCGGCGCCGCCCGGCCCGCCATGGCCCGCGGTGACGTTGGTCGAAAGCGTGCCCAGGTCGCCGGCGCCGGTGATCACCGCGCCATAGCCGCCAGCGCCGCCACCGCCGCCGTCGGTTCCGACCGAGGCGCCGCCGGCGCCGCCGTGGCCGCCCTGCACCGCAACGGTCGGCAGCACCGTATCGACGAACCCGTGAGCACCGCCGCCGCCGCCGGCGGCGCCGCTGCTGCTGCTGCCGCCGGTGCCGCCGTTTGCGCCGGCCGAGCTTCCGCCGGCGCCGCCTGCGATCACTCCACCTCCGACGCTTCCACCCGCTCCGCCCGTGACACCGGCGCCGCCGCCGCCCCCGCCGGGATCTGTGGCGCTGGTACTGGCACCCACGCCGCCCGCGCCGGTCGCGCTATCCGTGCCTCCCGGGCCGGCCGTGCCCTTCCCGCCGTCGGCCCACGCGGGAGTCGCGGCGAGCATCCCGAACAGGGCGGCCGCCGGCAGCAGACCGACGAGCGCGCTGGTGCCGAGCAGCGCCGGCCGACCACGGTGGCGCGGGCGCTTGTCGCCCGACCGACGACCGACGGGGCTGATCGCCATGGCTGCCGAGGTTGCTGTCGCATCCGCCGGATCCGCGGAAGCAGGCACGACTGCCGGCGCTGCGCCACGTGTCCGGCCGCGCGCGGCGTGTCGGCCGAGAGATTCTCTCGACACCCGCCAGCCGGAGAGCTCCCGAGCCGAACCAGGTCCCTCGCGCATGTCGCCACCACATTCTTCCGACAGGCGCGCGATGGTCCTGCATCGCGGGCGCCCCCACGGACCGGCGCCGGCAAACTCGTCGTCTGCATGCGTGCGGAGACCGGTTCCCTCGCGCCGGGATGCTAGCGAGGAGCAGGGATTAGTCAAAAATTAGGAATTATGGGCTCATCCGGGTGAGCGTCGGATAGGTTATGAGAAATAAAAGAGAATTTTGATCGGCCCGAGCATCTGTCCGACGATTCCCCCGTTCTCGTTTTTGCCAAAGGTTGCTCTATTTTCCTGGCCGTTGCAGTTCAGCAACGTCGAGGCGGGATGCGGTGGCTGGGTGAGGTAATATAATAAGGTTCGCGTGACGTCCGGTCCCGTCCACATGGTTGAAGGCGCCGCCGGACGTCCGCATCAGCTCTGCTTCGGCTCGTCCTCGCGTGGCGGCGCTGCGGACGTGCCACCCGCCATCGTCACCCGGCCGAGGGACAGGCGCTGCACGCCCTTCTGGGGCATCGGGGCGCGTTTGGAGGAGAGGGTGCGCGAGTTGACGCCCATCCAGCCGATCTCGGAGGAGAGGCGGCCGTACTCGATCTTTGGGCAGCGATCCATCACCACCTTGAGGCCGAGGCTCTCGGCGCGCGCCGCGGTCGCGTCGTCGCGGACGCCGAGCTGCAGCCACAGCACGCCGGGGCGCGGCGCCATCGCCAGCATCTCGTCGAGCGTCCCCGCCGCATAGGAGGCGTTGCGGAACAGGTCGACCATGTCGACCGGCTCGTCGATGTCGGCGAGCCGCGCCACCACGCGCTGGCCGAGGATCTCCTGGCCGGCCAGGCCGGGGTTCACCGGGATCATCCGGTAGCCGCGCTCGAGCAGGTACTTGAAGGCGAAGTAACTGGGCCGGTTGTCCTTGGCCGAGGCGCCGACCATGGCGATGGTCCGGCACGTCGTCAGGATGCCGCGGATGTAGGAGTCAGGATAGTCGTCGTGGGTCATGCGTGAGCGAGGCCGATTCGGCGACCCTCTGCCTCGTCATGGCCGGGCTCGTCCCGGCCATCCACGCCAGGTTCGCACCGGCTAAAAGTCGTGGATGCCCGGCACGACGCCGGGCATGACGCAGAAAGCGCGGCCGGTGTTAGTCCGTCCCGCCGGATTCTGAAAGGCGCGGCCTATTCAGTAGGCCGTGCCGGGACGGTTGCGGCGGGGGGCCTTGCCCTTGCTGATCGCCGCCCGGCAGGCCGGGCTGATCTTGCGGGCGTTGCGCTTCAGGCAGCGATAGACCTTGCCGTGGTCCGGGATCGCCTCCTGGCAGTAGGTCTGGGCGTCGAACTGGCAGGCCATCTGGTCCTGGCTCGACTGGGCGAGGGCGGGGGTGGGCGCGGCACCGAGCGCGAGCAGGATGGCGAGGCCGGCGGCGGCCGGGACGAGAGCAATCCGCATGGGTCGTCGTCTCCTTTCAGGGAGGTGACTTTTCAGCGAGGTGACGTTCGGAGAGCGGTCGGGGAGAAAAAGCCTTCGGTCTGAAATGGATCGAACGGGGCAGAGGTTCCCCGGTGGTGAGTGTCGGCGAATCGGCTCATGGTTCGGATGGGCGCGCGGCGGTGTCCGCTGGCCGGCGGAGCAGCGCCAGCGGACCGATCGTGACGACGCCGATCGCCGCCGTCACCAGGGCGTCGACGGCCGCCGCATCGAGGCACAGCTCGCCGCAGCGCCAGGCGCGCGCCGCGGTCAGCCCGAGCGACACCGTGAGGCCCCAGGCGGCGCCGGCGAGCAGCATGCGACGCAGCGCCGGCCCGTCGAGGTGGGCGACGCATTTACGCGCGATCCCGACCGGCGAGAAAGCAGGGCGGGCGAAGGCGGCACGGGCCGTTGCAGTCATCGAACCTCCGTCACTTGCGGGTCTCAGCGCTCCCAGACCGGCGGGCGCTTCGCCACGAACGCGCCGATGCCTTCCTCGGCGTCGCGCGCCAGCATGTTCTCGGTCATGACTTCGGCAGCAAAGTGGTAGGCCTCGGCGAGCGGCAGCTCGCGCTGCTTGTAGAAGGCCGCCTTGCCGAAGCGGATCGCCACGGCCGACTTCGCCGCGATGCGGCCCGCCAGCGCCAGCGCCTCGGCGCGCTCGTGCCCGGCCGGCACCAGCCGGTTGACGAGGCCGAAGCGCACCGCGTCCTCGGCGCCGATCAGGTCGCCGGTCAGGAGCATCTCCATGGCGTGCTTCCCCGCCACGGCGCGCGACAGCGCCACCATCGGGGTCGAGCAGAACAGGCCGATGCTCACCCCGGGCGTGCCGAAGCGGGCGTCATCGGCGGCGATCGCGAGGTCGCAGTTCGCGACGAGCTGGCAGCCGGCGGCGGTCGCGATGCCGTTGACCGCGGCGATCACGGGTTGGGGCAGGGCGACGATCGCCTGCATGACGGCGGCGCAGCGGCCCAGGAGGTCGGCGAAATAGGCGCGGCCGCGATCCGGGTCGGCCCGGTGTGCCGTCATCTCCTTGAGGTCGTGCCCGGCGCAGAACGCCGGCCCCTCGGCGGCCAGCACCACGGCGCGCACGCCGCGGTCCTGCGCGATCGCAGAGAGGGCGCCGAAGAGTGCCGCCAGCATGGCGTCGGAGAGTGCATTTCGCGCGGCGGGCCGGTCGAGCACCAGCAGTGCGACGCCGTCGGCGTCCGTGCGGCGGAGCGGCGGCGTGGCGATCGAGGCAGGGGTGAGCGTCTCGGTGGTCATCGATGGTCTCCTCGACGGGGGCGCGGGTGCGCTACGCCCGGGCGTCGGCTCGGAAGCTTCGGCCGCAACTTCGCGAACGCTTGCTCCGGACCGCCGGCCGCGACGATGATCCGGCCCGGCTTCGACGCTTCGGCGACGGAGCTTTTCCCCGCAGCCAGGACCAGCCCCCGCATGTCCGACCGCACGCCGCCCCCGCCGCCCGTCTCGTCCTCGCCCGAGCATCCCGCCGTGATGGCGGTCGCCGAGCTCGAGGCGTTTCTGGCGCACGAGTACCCGCAGATGTTCAACGCCGGAACCGGCGTCCGGATCGAGGCGGCATGGTATCACGGCGCCCGCGTCCGCCAGGCCTTCCGGCCCGAGATGCTGCGGCCGGGCGGCACCATCTCCGGGCCGACCATGATGGCGCTGGCCGACGTCGCCCTCTATGTCGCGGTGCTCGCCTCGATCGGCCCGGTGCCGCTCGCGGTGACGACCAGCTTCAACATCAACTTCCTGCGCCGCCCGGCGCAGCGCGACCTTGTCGCGCAGGCCGCGCTGATGAAGCTCGGCAAGCGGCTGGCGGTCGGCGAGGTGGCGATCCTGTCGGAGGGGCACCCCGATCCGGTGGCGCATGTGACCGCGACCTACTCCATTCCGGCAAGGCATTCGCTCTAGGTACCAAATTACCATATTTTCAAATGACTGATTTAAAAGCGTAATTTCTCGCATGTTCGGATTGACGCGAACGGCTCCGGACGGTACACACGCCGCCACGGTGGAGGCCTCCCGGCGCCCGCCGACGGCGTGTCCGGGACGGGGGCTGTGGTTCGGCCCGGGCGCGCCTCCGACGAAATCAAAACCATCGGATCAGGACGCCATGAAGAGCTATTCGGCCAAGCCTGCCGAGGTCGACAAGAAGTGGGTGATGATCGACGCCTCCGGCCTCGTCGTGGGCCGGCTCGCGGCGATCGTGGCGATGCGGCTGCGCGGCAAGCACAAGCCGACCTTCACGCCCCATGTCGACTGCGGCGACAACGTCATCATCGTCAACGCCGACAAGGTCGTGTTCACGGGCCGCAAGGTGCAGCAGAAGGTGTACTACCACCACACCGGCTTCATCGGCGGCATCAAGGAGCGCTCGGCCAAGTCGATCCTCGAGGGCCGGTTCCCCGAGCGCATCGTCGAGAAGGCCGTGCAGCGCATGCTGCCGCGCGGGCCGCTCGGCCGCCGTCAGCTCGGCAACCTGCGCGTCTACAGCGGCCCCTCCCATCCGCACGAGGCCCAGACGCCGGAGACGCTCGACGTCGCGGCGCTGAACCGCAAGAACGCCAGGAGCGCGTGATCATGGCCGAGACCATTCAATCTCTCGAAGATCTCTCGGCCCTGAAGACGGCCGGCGTCGTCGAGGCTCCCAAGTACGAGCAGAAGCTCGACAAGCAAGGCCGCGCCTACGCGACCGGCAAGCGCAAGGACGCGGTCGCCCGCGTCTGGGTGAAGCCGGGCACCGGCAAGATCGTCATCAACGGCCGCGACGTCGAGGTCTACTTCGCCCGTCCGGTGCTGCGCATGATGATCCAGCAGCCGCTCGTCTCGTCGAACCGCAACGGCCAGTACGACATCACCTGCACGGTGTCGGGCGGCGGCCTGTCCGGCCAGGCGGGCGCGGTGCGCCACGGCATCTCCAAGGCGCTGACTCATTACGAGCCGGATCTGCGCGGCGTGCTCAAGCGCGGCGGCTTCCTGACCCGCGACTCGCGCGTCGTCGAGCGCAAGAAGTACGGCCGCGCCAAGGCCCGCCGGTCGTTCCAGTTCTCGAAGCGCTGATTTCTTCGCTCGTTTGCGGAACGCGAAAGGGGGGCTCTGCGGCCCCCCTTTTTGCGTTCGCACCATCGCCGACGGTCGCGCCGACGCGCGAGGGTCAGGCCGCGGCCGCGACGGTCGTCCCGGCCGTGCCGCTGCTCGCGTGCGTGCCGGACGCCTCGGCCGGCGGCGGGCCGGGC